>JAZNFL010000277.1:0-2773 GCA_045589135.1 Christensenellaceae bacterium | reverse complement strand
CGTTATGAATTATACAAAAGATATAGGTTGGTATTATATATCACTGAATAATAGAAGTGCGAGTTGGTCTAGCGTGGAGTATTTTTATAAATTTTTAATTGAAAACGGAAAAAATATTTTAAACAATGATTTAAATTATTCGAACATGGTTGGTCCTTACGCTATAGAAGCTTCTTTAGAACAATGTCAAATCGGGGATTTTATTCAATTAGGACATCTTAACGGCGATTTTTATCACAATTTAATAATAAGTGGTTATAAAGATAATATCCCGCTTGTTTGCGCGCATTCTTTTGCTGCTTTAGATAGACCGTTAAATACTTATTTTTACGCCCAAATTAGATGTATAAAAATTTTGGGATTTATTGATTTTTAAGTTATTTATGGCTTAGTTGTATTGTCTTTTAAATTTAAAAGTGATATAATGTTAAAAAGAGCATAAGGGAGAATATATGGATTTTTGGTATATTGTTAAAATAATTATTTTAGGTATTATTGAAGGCGTTACCGAATGGCTACCTATAAGTAGTACCGGACATATGCTTCTCGTTGACGAATTTATTAATCTCAACGTTTCGCCGGAATTTAAAGAAATGTTTTTTGTTGTAATTCAATTGGGTGCGATTTTATCTGTTGTTTTACTTTTTTGGAATAAAATGTTTCCGTTTCAATTCAAAGATAAAAGCTTACCAATCGTTAAAAAAGAAACTTTTCAAATTTGGTTTAAGGTTTGTATAGCGTGTATACCCGGTTTAATTGCGACAATTTTGTTTGATGATTTAGTAGATACTTATTTATATTCGCCTTGGTGCATAGCAATTGCTCTTATCGTGTATGGTATTGCTTTTATTTTAATAGAAAACAAAGGAGGTTCGACCGTTAAAACTGCGACTTTATCGCAACTATCGTATAAGACAGCCTTATATATCGGATTTTTTCAAGTTCTTTCTATCATTCCGGGAACAAGCCGATCCGGAGCAACAATAGTCGGAGCTTTACTACTTGGGGTATCTCGTATTACTGCTGCGGAATTTACCTTCTTTATGGCTGTTCCGGTTATTTTAGGTTTAAGCATAATAAAAATCATCAAATTTGGTTTTAATTTTACTTCCATAGAAATTGCAACTTTAATAATTGGAATGGTTGTTGCATTTTTAGTTTCTGTGTTAGTAATAAAATTTTTAATGGACTATATCAAAAAACACGATTTTAAGGTTTTTGGTTGGTATCGAATTATTTTAGGTATTGCGGTTTTATTATATTTTATCGTTACGTAAGAAGATTTTATGGGAAAGAGTTTTCAAGTAAATATGACCGAAGGCGGTATAATGAAGAAATTAATTATTTATTCTTTACCCCTAATTGCGTCAAATATTTTACAACTTTTATTTAATGCGGCAGATATAGCCGTTGTAGGTAGGTTTGCTGACAAATTAGCACTTGCAGCAGTTGGTTCAACGGGCGCCCTAATTAATCTTATTATAGGGTTGTTTGTTGGCTTATCCGTGGGGGCTAACGTAGTAATTGCTAAATGTGTAGGAGAAAACAACGAAGAAAAAGCTCAAAACGTAGTTGGAGTTTCTATTGTTATTAGCATTATTTTTGGAATTCTGCTGGCGATAATAGGTTTTATTTTTGCAAATACTTTTTTGCGTTGGATGAACTGCGATAAAGAAGTTATAGATCTTGCAACGCTTTACATGAAGATATATTTTTTAGGTATGCCGGTCGTAATGTTATATAACTACGCTTCGTCTATTTTGCGTGCGGTAGGCGATACTGTTAGACCTTTGATATATTTGATTTGCGGTGGTGTAATTAACGTTTTATTGAATATAATATTCGTAACAGTGTTTGATATGACGGTTGATGGGGTAGCTCTTGCTACGGTAATATCTCAAGCTTTTTCTGCAATTGCTACGCTTATTACATTAAGAAAAAGTAAAGGTTTTTGTCATCTCGATTATAACCGTTTAAAAATCTTTAAAACAGAATTTATTGAAATGTTAAAAATTGGTTTGCCTGCAGGTATACAAGGGTGTTTTTTTTCAATTTCTAACGTAATTATTCAATCATCAATAAATTCCTTTAATGCTGACGTAATTGCAGGTAATACGATTGCAAGCAACATTGACGGTTTTTTGTATAACGCCATGGTTGCAGTTTCGCTTTCTTCTCTTGCATTTGTAAGTCAAAATTTAGGTGCGGGTAAAATTGACAGAATAAAAAAAGTCGTATGGTCTTCGGCTTTACTCGTGTTTATAATCGGTTTTTCTTTAGGACTTATATCGATACTTTTTGCAGAACCACTTATTAAAATTTACAATAGAGATCCAAGCGTAGTATTGGTCGCTAAAGAAAGATTAATTTTTTTAAGTTCTACTTACTTTTTGTGTGGAATTATGGACGTGTTTAGCAACTCTTTAAGGGGATTAGGTCGCAGTACTACGGCAATGGTCGTAACGCTTACAGGTAGTTGTCTTTTAAGAATCGTTTGGATCGCTACGGTCTTTAAACTCAAGAGAGAATTGATGATTATTTACATAATATATCCGATTTCTTGGTTTGTTACAGCATGTGTTCATATAGCTTTATATTTGATAACGATAAAGCAAAAGGAAAAACAACTCGATAATCTTATAATAGAAAATTCTCAAAGTTAAGCTTTGAGAATTTTTTTGTCATTAAATTGACATTTGGTTTATATATTAATAATGTAATGTTTTTATATTTTCCAAATTTTTTGCAAAGAAAGTTAGAGTCGATAGATCTA
>JAZNFL010000276.1:0-1540 GCA_045589135.1 Christensenellaceae bacterium | reverse complement strand
GACCTTGTCGGTCATCGAAGTCGGCAAATTGAGAAGTAACGACGTATTGCAACGTATATAAGACGCTAAGGGTTTTAACGGCTTAGATGCGAGCAAGACTAGGCATTGGGATTGCGTAGGCAGGGAGCAACCTTCGGGTTGTAGGAATGTCTACGCAAGCACAATAACAACGTATTGCAACGTATATAAGACGTTAAATTAGAAGATCTTTTCGACCGAAATCTTATCATAAATCTCTTCGTACTTATCTCTATAGAATAAACCTGTGCCGGGAGTGGTAACTGCCGCAGTGCCGGCGGCTACTGCAGAACGCAAAATTTCTTCTGGTGGCATGTTTTGTTCTATCATCGTACAAGCTGCTGCAACCATACAATCCCCCGCACCAACGGTAGAATTAACGGCAACGTTTGCACTCTTGCAATAATAACTGTCTATACCATTTGTCAAAATTGCACCGTTTTTACCTAAAGATAAAAGGACGTTTTGCGCTCCTTCTTCTATAAGCATTTTACAACCCGACAACATTTCTTTAATACTTCTGTACCTTCTTCCTGTAGATTCTTCGAATTCTTTAAGATTTGGCTTTACCAAATACACGCCCGTGCGCACTGCTTCTAAAAGCTTCTTTCCGGTAGTATCCACAACTTTTTTGACGTCTTTAGGAATAGCGTTGCATATTTTAGCGTAAAAATCGTCCCCCACGCCTTGTGGTAAAGACCCGCTCATGACGGCAATAGAACAATCTTTAGAAAGATTTTTTACGAGTTCGATAAGTTCTGATTGTTTTTCCGGAAGAACTCTTTCGCCTTTGTCGTTTATCTCCGTCATCATTGCCTTATTATCAATAATTTTATAATTGACTCTGACGCTACCTTTATTCCACACGAAAGTGTTTTTTATGTTTTCTTTATCTAAATTATGAACGAATTGATTTCCGTTTTCTTCAAACATAAAGCCGGTGGCAATACAATCGCAAGACAATCTCGAAAGCGCCATTGCGACGTTGATACCTTTGCCGGAATAAGTCGTAGACTTGTTTTCTATACGATTCATTTGACCGACGTTTAAAGTCGGCAATTCTATTGTGCAGTCCAAACTGGGATTTGGACAAATTGTCAATATCATAAGTTATCACTTCCCCTTTTTATTTACGATAACCGCACGTTTACACTTATTTTAAACGCCGATTTATAAAACCAACGTTTAATACTCTTATATACGGTTATATACAATCCATTGGTATGCTCCGTATATATATATTATAACATTATAAATTGCGTTCGTCTACAATTTACAGTAAACGAACGCAAGATTTATTAAGCCTTAGCTTCTTTAATTATCTTTTCTTGAACCATAGGAGGTACTTCTTCGTAACGAGCGAACGTAGTCGTGTACTTACCTCTGCCTTGAGTCATACTACGCAAATCGGTAGCATACTTAACGAGTTCTGCCTGAGGAGCTTCTGCGGTGATTATGGAGTTTCCGTCAACGACGTCTGTGCCGATAATTCTACCACGACGTTTATTCATATCGCCCATAA
>JAZNFL010000275.1:0-10214 GCA_045589135.1 Christensenellaceae bacterium | reverse complement strand
TATTGGGACGGAATATTCGAGATATCCTTGTTTAAGCCAAATAAGTCCTGCATCAAACCTGTTTGGAGAAGAAAAAATACACGGAGCGTCCGAAACGAGCAGTTGTCCGTTAGTCGTCGTTATTCCACACGTGGGTAAAACTTTATAATCGGTATAACTGCCAATTGGTATATCGATAGATACGGCTTCTGTTTTTATTACTTCAGAAGGCTTGGGGTTGCCGGTATATATCGTAAATAAATAATTGCCTAACGTTATAAGTTTTTCGTTGCCGATGCGCTTTGTGTTGGTAGAATATATCAAAAGTCCCGCTTCGACCAAAGATTTTACGTGGAAAGAAACGGTAGAGACGGGCACGTTTAACTTCCACGCTATTTCGTTTATGCTCATAGGAGAAACGTTAATAAGTTTTAAGATTTCTCTTCTGGTTTTTACCGATAAAGCAGAGGCAATTTTAGCTAAAACGTTTTCGTCGTCGTATAAATTAAGGGCTTTTAATCTTATATTGTCGTTTACTTCTTGAGATTTTTTTTCGGTAGACTTATCGATCATAGGTGTACTCCTAAAAAAATTTGTTTTTTGGAAAAAGATTTTAATTTGCCGACGATATGGCAGTTCGTTAATTTTCTATAATTATATAATAAGGCATAATCGCCATAAAAGCAAGCGAATTACAACATATATTGGAATGGCAATGATGTTTTTGATTGCTATTTGAATTTTTATTGTAATTTTTATTTGAATAATGATATAATTAAAATGCATTAAAATAATATATGGAGGAATAAAAAATGAAGCGCAATATTTTAATGTTATTGTTTATCTTGTGCGCAGTTTTTTCTTTAATTGCGTGTCAAGTAGTTCCTGCAGGGGGATCCGAGAGCAACTTAGAAACAGAAACCGAATCTTATCAAGATACGGAAAGCGAAAGTCAAGAAGCTTCGGAATCTCAATCAGAAGAACAGTCTTCCGAGCCGGAAGGACCTAAAAAATATCAAATTAGATTATATTCTACAGAAGACGAATATACTTCCGTAGAATACGAGGCAGGTCAAACGGTAGACGTTGGAGATTGGCCTGTACCCCAAAGCCTTACCTACGAAGGACAAGAAGTTCCTTTTAAGTGTTGGCAAGACGAATGGCAAGAAAACGACGTAAGCGGACAATTTACCATGCCGGAAAAATCAATGGCGTTTTACGCTACGTATAATTGGCCACAAATGTTCTCGTGGGCATACGATTCACAAAACGACGATTATACTTCCACTAAAGCCGGAATACGTCCGTTTAAAAACGTCGATAAAGCTTATTACGGAAAACTTTCTGTTAAGCTTGGCATAAACGTGGTTACGACTACCGGTATCGGCATTATTTGGAATCTCGATTACGGCACCGGAGATTATCTTTACGATACAGATTGCGAATATTGGTATTTCCACCTTAATCCTACAAACGGAGGATTCCAATTGTCTAAGGTTAAAAACGATTATATTGTTATGCATACCGTAGGATTAACTGCTTCTCCACAAAAATGGCAAGACGATTGGGGCAACTGGAGAATTTCCGGAGGAACTTTAGAAGCTCTTTTCGAAGCGGAATTTACTCCACAAGCTATTACCTTATATATACAAGGAGAAAAGCTCTATACCTATACGGCAGAACAATTAAATACCGTTTTGGGCAATAGCGTTGGTGTTCGTACCAATACGGCAGGCAATACTGCTTACGACGTAGAATTTACCCCTTACGAGGAATATAAAGACACTTATATTGTTAATTACGTAAATTCTCTTACAGAAGAATCCATAGAACGTCGCCTTGTGGTAAAAGGAGAAGATTTATATCTTCCTAACGTAAGCGAAGAAGGTTACGCATTTATGGGTTGGTACGACGATAAAGAGTTTACCAACAAGGTAGAAGCAAATTACGTTGTTACCGAAGACATCACGATATATGCAAAACTTGATGAAGTTCAAACCCAAAACGGCTATAACGTCTATAAAGACGGCTCTTACGAATCCACAGTTGCCAACGCAACTGCAACGGTAGACGGTTTAGGGACTAAATACGGAAAGTGGTCTACGGATATTACCGTAACTAATACTGCTAACAATAGATTAGGTATATTGATAAATGCAAAAGTTCCTTCGTCGACTTCTCCGGTTCTTTACGGAGATAAAGGTATATACGGTTATTACGTACACCACAACGTAAAAGCTAACGTAAACTTTACGTTGACGACCATTAGCGCAGGAACTTACCAAGGCAGACCGGACGGAACAAAAGGAAATCTTCTCGTAAAATCTTACGATGCAAACACCACCGGTAAGCTTGCAGAATACAGAGCGAAAAACGCAGATTTCGTCGCAGGTAAAACTTCTAGTTTAACCTTTAATTTGGCAATAGAAAAACTCAACACGTATATCAAAGTATACGTTGACGGAGAATGTATTATAGAATACACTACCGAGGATAAGTTGGCGATTTTTGACCAAGTAGAAGGATGTACGGGTGTTGGATTTACTACTGCAACGGCAGGTACGACTTTCTCTAATTACAGCTTTACTCCAATGGAAGCAATACAAGAAGAACCTAAAGAAACTTCTAAAAACGGTTATACCATCAGTGCGGACGGCAAGACTTACACTTCTACCGAAGCATATGCTGCGGCTACGGTTGACGGAATAACCGGCAGATACGGAAAGTGGAGTACGGACGTAACCTTTACAGACAAAAATAACACCAGAGCAGGTTTGTTTATAAACGCAACCGTTCCTACGTCGGACAGTCTTATAAAATACGATAACAAAGCAATTAAGTGTTATTATTTACATCATAACGTAAAAGCAAACGCAAACTTTACCTTGACGACTATTAACGAAGGAATTTATCAAGGTAGACCGGACGGATCTAAAAAGAACATTCAAGTCGTTAATTATACGGCGGAAACCCAAGGTAAGCTTGGCGAATATCATGTGAGAAACGCAGATTTCCACAGTGGCAAAACGGAAAGCTTAACGGTAAATCTTGGTATGGAAGTTACTCCTACTTATATAAAGATATACGTTGACGGAGAATGTATTTACACTTGCGAAAACGAAGCGGATCTTGGTCTTTTTGACGGCGACGCTAATTGTATTGGTGTAGGATTTAATACAAGAACCGCAGGCACAACGTTTACCAACTTCGTATTTACGCCTTATTCGGCGTAACGTACGGCGTCTTTAATAAAGATAAGTCTTTATAAGTAAAAATTAAAAAAATCTTAATAAAGGAGATTATATGAAAAAATTGCGTTTTTTGACCGTTGCATTGTTGTTAGCGGCGGTAATAATGCCGTTTGCAGTGGGATATACGACGACTAAAGTCGAGGCGTATTCGTTAGTCAACGGAGAAAAGGTTTATTCTATAGCTACAGACAGATTGATGTACGAAACCGAAGAAACTTTCGATCAAACGATAAACACCTTCGAAGCGTGGATAAATCTTCCTTCTACGTTGGCAGACAGCATAGTGGGCGGTGTTATTTTAGGAAATTATTATAACGAGCCTTTCGGCTATGCCGGTTGTGTAAACTTTGGCGTAGGCACAAAAGGAAATTTCTATCTCTATTGGAACAACGGCGCTTATACCCATACCTTCGAAACTGTGGATTTAAGAAACGACACGTGGACGCACGTTGCGATAGTAAGAGATGACGAAGCAGGAAAGCTTTATTATTACGTAAACGGTTTATTAGAAGAAGAAGTTGACGTAGTTTTAGGCGAGAGCGTTTGTCAAATGAGATTTGGCGTCGGAACGGATTGGAATAACTGGTACGACGAAAAAACTCCTTTTTACGGAAAAATAGAACAAGTTACCGTTTATTCTCAACCTCAAAGCGCAGACGTAATTAAAGAAGATATGACTAAAAAAGTTATAACGTCTGACGAAAGAAACGGTCTTATGTCCAACTGGTATTTTGGAAGACTTTGGAATTTAGAAAACAAAAAAGTTGCAGATACTTCCGATAACGCAAACGATTGCAATCTCGGCACTTGGGATAAATACGTTGCGGTAGAAGAGTGGGAAGATTTCGATTATACCTTTATGGCTGTTCCGGATATGCAAACGATGAACTATTTTAAAAAGGAAAATTTCTTCCAACAAAGCCAATGGATAGTAGATACCAAAGACAAGCTTAATACTCAGTTCGTAATGTATCTCGGCGATATGACGGAACATAGATATTCTAAAGATCCGCAATTGAGTATTGCAGAATGGGAAACGGCTTCGGCTTGTCTTACTATGCTTGACGGAAAAGTTCCTTATACGTTTGTCCCGGGTAACCACGATTACGACAATTGGGGAACGGAAAGCAGAGCAACGACTAATTTAAATAAGTATTTTAGTTACGATAAGTACAGCAAGTTAAGTTACTTTGGCGGGGCGTTTAAAGAAGGTTACGTAGAAAACACTTACTATTTATTTAACGTTGGCGACGTAGAATATATGGTATTTGCGTTAGAATACGCACCGAGAACAAACGTAATGAACTGGGTTGACAGAATGATAACCGAGCATCCAAACGCAAGAGTAATAATTACTACCCACTGTTACGAAGACGCCGACGGAACTATTATCAACGTCGGAGATAAAAACAATCCTACAAAGACTATGTCTTACGATAGCAGTAATTGTGGCGAACAAATGTGGGATAAGGTTTTAAGAAAACACGCAAACGTATTTATGGTGTTTAGTGGACACCTTAATTCGGATTATCTTGCAAGACACCAAGACGTTGGCGTACACGGAAACAAAGTTACTTCTGTTCTCGTAGACGTACAAGGTTCTATGATGACCAGCTGTATGAATACTTTACTCGTAATTAAGGTAAACGAAAGAACTAAAACCATGCGTTTCTGTTATTATAGTCCGGAATACGACGCTTGTTACAATATGCAAAATCAATTTACAATGAGCTTTGCAGACGAAAACAACCCGGCAGTCGGTCTTGCAGAAGAAGTCGTACAACAAACCAAAACAACTCAAGACAAGCAACAATCGGCTAAGGCTCAAGGCGCTATCGGTATGAGTTTTGCCGGGGTGGCGGTTATGTGTGCAACCGTTAAATCTAAACGCAAGGAGGCTTAATATGAAGAACTGTTTATTTAAATATTTATCTTTAATACTCGTAACGGTTTTATGTATAGGTTTATGTGCTTGCGAAGTATCGACGGCAGGAAGCCTTTCTGAGACTTTATCAGAAGCTCCTTCCGAAACCGAAAGCGAGCCTGTTTCTGTAGAAAACTATTATACCGTTCTCGTAAACGCCAACAACGGCGGGGTTGCTTCCGGTCAAAGAATAAAAGAAGGCGAAGCAGCGGTAAAGCCTTTAGATCCTACTTTTGGACCACATATATTCCTCGGTTGGTATTATAAAGGAGAAGAGTACGATTGGACTGCTCCCGTAACTCAAAACATAACGGTAAACGCCTTATGGCAAAAGGTTTATAACGTGCAGTTAAGTACTGCAAACGGCAGTGCAACTTCTATAGAAAACGGTTACAAGAGCGTCGTAGGTGCTACGATTTTGGCTTGTACCGATCAAGGCTTTGACAGAGGCACTATAGAAGTGACTATGGCATCTCCAAATAAATCGGATAGCGGAATAGTCGTTTGTCTTGATAACGGCGGTCAACAAAATTATTGGGAACAAGGGGTTTCTTACTACTTCTTCTTCGTCAATCTCGACGGAAACGCTTATTTAGGAAAGGTAGATAACGGCAAGTGGACTGCAGAAAAAGTTATCCCTATCGAAGGATACGTTCAAGGACAAAGTTACAGACTTAAAGTTATTCTCGACGGAACAGACCTTTACTGCTACGTAGACGGCAAGCTTTACATTGCTTTTTCGGAAGAAAAATTCCTTCAAGGCACGGGTTTAGGTTTGCGTGCAGGAGCGGCTGAGGTTAGCTTTACGGATTTTGCCGTAAGCGGAGAATGTAAGTATTAATGGTTTAACGCATAAATAATTAGCTATAAAAAAAGACTTTTCTTGTTTTAAAGAAAAGTCTTTTTTGTGTGTTTTAAATCAAACGTATGGTATAAAGTGTAAAATTACCACTTGGTAGGCACGCCGTCAACGTAGTGCCAATAGTTGCCACCATCCTTCGGCACGTCTGCTTCGTTTTCGACGTAATAATAACGTGTGGCGTTTGTTAAATCGTAATTGTTAGATCCAAACGAAATATTCGCCCAATCGCTTGCTGTACCTTTATAATGTACAATCGTAAGCTTGTCGCAACCATAGAACGCTGCCTTGTCAATATTCTTTACGTTGATACCTATGGTTACACTCGTCAAGTTATGGCATTCAAAGAACGCCTGATTACCAATATTCTTTACATTGTCGTCTATGGTTACACTCGTCAAGTTGTCGCAATTACGGAACGCATATTGATTAATTTCAGTTATGTCAGATGATAAAACTAAATCGGTTTGTTCTCCGTTATATCCAACCAAAACCTTTACCGCTCCATTCGTATAAACGATATATCCGTTATCGTTAGAGAGTTTTGTTCCCGTAAACGTATCATTGCTATTATATACAACCAAAGAGTAATATCCTATGTATCCGTTAGAAGTGTCGCCTGTAGTTACAGTAATATATGGGGATTTATTTATAACTTCTACTAATCTATAGCAATTCTGAAACGCAAATTTATCTATAGTTTTTACGCCGTTGCCGATGGTTACGCTCGTCAAGTTAACACAATCCATAAACGTCCAAGAACCAATAGAAGTTACGCTGTTGGGGATTGCTACGCTCGTCAGACTATTGCAGTGCTCAAACGCTTGATTACCAATAGAAGTAACACTGTCGGGGATCGTTATACTTGATAAACTTGCGCAATCTTTGAACGCATAGATGCTGATAGAGGTTACGCTGTCGGGGATTGTAAATGTAGAATTGGTTTTACCTATAGCATATTGTATTAGGTTTTTTTCGTTTTTGCTATACAAATTACCGTCAATGGATTTATAATTTGGATTTTTAGTTGAAACACTAATCCTTGTTAAGCTCTCGCAACTAGAGAACGCAAAATTGCTGATAGAAGTAACACTGTCGGGGATCGTAATGCTTGTCAAACTGTCGCAATTAAAAAACGTATATTCACCAATAGAAGTAACGCTGTCGGGGATTGCTACGCTCGTTAAACTTTTGCAACCCTCGAACGCCCGATCTCCAATAGAAGTAACGCTGGCGGGGATCGTGATTCTCGTCAAGCTCTCGCAATTAAAGAACGCCAAACCACCAATAGAAGTTATGTTTTTCCCGTTGTGTAAACCTATTACAATATCTGTTTCTTTACAAGAACCAATTCTTGTTACAGTATACGTTCCGTCAGAATTTTGAGAATAATCAAGCCCCGGCGTGCTTTCCGCAAGCCCACAATATAAACACAGTCCGTTGTTTCCATTTGTGTTGTGCTCGCTCGTTGCAGGGATTTCTACGTAAGTCGTATAGTCGCAACGACTACAAGTTTGATATTCTTCCCAACCGACTTCTATGCAAGTTTCTGCTTTTGCTGGGTGGTTGATATAATCATGACCAAGTGCAGGGATTTCTTTATAAGTCGTATAATCGCAACGACTACAAGTTTGATATTCTTCCCAACCGACTTCATTGCAGTTTTTTTTGGCTGGGTGGTTGATATAATCGTGGTCGGCAGGGATTTCTTCGATATAGGTATTGCCACAATCGCAAGAAAACATCGACACTCCTGCTTCTGTGCAAGTTGCTTTTATTATTACGTGTTCAGTATAAGAGTGTGTATGGTTGTCTTTACCGCAAGCCGTAAATAGCGTTGCGCTTATAAAACAAACGCAAAGAACCACTAAGATAGATATTAAAAGTTTCCTGTTTTTCATAGGAATACCTCCTTTTACAAAATAAAAAAGTGCCATTCGCAGCAGACGACACAGATAAAAATGTTCTTTCCGCTTTGCTACGACATAAATTTAAATCATACCTTATATGATATTATGTAATGCGAAAAAGATACACTTCTACCCAAAAGTATACTTTTACAAGAAATATTAAATTACGTCGCAATAATATTTTAACACTTTTTATTTGCGTTTGCAACAAAACGAATAAATAAAACACCGTCATTATAAAAAACGACGGTGTTTAACGGTAAATTTGTGTTAAATTTAATGCGGAATAATTTTGTGAGAAGATTACTTTCTTAAATATACCATAAGGACGGCTATGTCGGCGGGGTTTACTCCGGAAATTCTTCCCGCTTGACCTAAATTAAGGGGGCGGATTTCGTTAAGTTTTTGTCTGGCTTCCATTCTAAGTCCGTGTATGGTAGAGTAGTCTATATCGGGTGGCAAAAGCTTTTCTTCTAAGTTTTTTGCACGCTCTATTTGTTCTTGTTCGAGCTTAATATAGCCTTGGTATTTGGCGTCGGTTTCCACAGTTTCTAAGATGTCGCAAGGGACGTCTTTAAAGGCGCCGAAATACTCTTTTATTTCGTAAAGAGAAATATTCCTTTTTACCATATCGTCGTAAGAAATTCCACCCATTAAGACGTCTCCGCCGTGTGCGGTGATAAATTCTTGACAAATCTTAGGAGAACGCTTTACAGAACTTTCTTCTCGAGCTTTTTCGTAAATGCTTCTGCGCTTTAAGTAAACTTCCCAACGCTCGTCGTCGACGAGGCCTGCCGTTCTTCCTATCGGAGTAAGTCTTAAATCTGCGTTGTCTTGTCTAAGCATTATTCTGTGTTCTGCTCTCGACGTCATAATACGATAAGGCTCTTCCGTTCCTTTGGTCACGAGATCGTCTATAAGCACGCCTGCGTAAGCTTGATCTCTTCTTAAAATAATTTGTTCTTTGCCTTGCATTTGCAAAGAAGCGTTAAGCCCAGCCAACAAGCCTTGCACGCCTGCTTCTTCGTAACCGCTCGTTCCGTTTATCTGTCCTGCGGTAAAAAGTCCTTTTATCTTTTTATATTCTAAGGTAGGGTATAAATCCAAACTGTCTATGCAGTCGTATTCTATTGCGTAAGCATAGCGCATAATACGGCAGTTTTCTAACCCTTCGATAGAGCGGTACATTTTAAGTTGAACGTCGTGTGGCATAGACGTGGACATGCCTTGGACGTAAATTTCGTTAGTGTTTAAACCTTCGGGTTCTAAAAATATTTGATGTTTATCCTTGTCGGCAAATCTTACGACTTTGGTTTCGATAGAAGGGCAGTATCTCGGTCCTGTGGACAGTATTGCGCCGTTATACAAAGGGCTTCTGTCCAAATTATCCATAATTATCTTATGGGTTTCTTTATTGGTATAGCCGAGATAACACGGATACTGTTTTTCCGGAAGTCTTTCGGTCATAAAGGAGAAAGGATAGACGTTTTCGGTATCGCCGTCTTGGAGAGTAAACTTAGAAAAATCTATAGTTTTGGCGTCTATTCTTGCGGGTGTGCCGGTTTTAAATCTCCTGATTTTAAATCCTAAATCTATAAGGTTTGCGGTCAAAGCGTTTGCGGCTACGAACCCACTTGGGCCGGCGTTCTTTTCCCACGGGCCGGCAATTATCTTGCTGTTTAAGTAAACTCCTGTGGCGATAACGACGGCTTTACATAAAAGGGTTGCTCCAATGTCGGTATTTACGCCGATAACTTTGCCGTCTTCTGTCAAGACTTCGGTTGCCTCGCACTGTAAAAGATAAAGGTTGTCGGTGTTTTCTAAAACCTTCTTCATGCGGGTGTGGTAGACGAACTTATCCGCCTGCGCTCTTAAAGATTGCACGGCGGCGCCTTTGCCACGGTTGAGCATTTTTATTTGAATCATCGTTTCGTCGATGGCTTTGCCCATTTCTCCGCCCAAAGCGTCTATTTCAAAAACGAGGTGTCCTTTTCCGGTGCCGCCTATTGACGGGTTGCAGGGTAGGTTTGCTATCTGGTCAAGGCTCAAAGTAAACAGAATGGTTTTAAGGCCCATTCTTGCACACGCAAGAGAAGCCTCTATGCCTGCGTGCCCAGCGCCTACGACGGCAACGTCGGCGGTGTCTGCTATTAAATTGTTTTTCGTGCTTTCGGCGTTCATTTTCAGCATACCTTTCTACCGGGAAGTGTTCTCGGTTTTAACTAAGATTAGATTTATAAAGTTTTTTGTGGAACAGCTTCGAGGTTCATATTAGCGTTTCGTTCTTATAA
>JAZNFL010000274.1:0-3582 GCA_045589135.1 Christensenellaceae bacterium | reverse complement strand
AACGTTATAAATATAGGTGATAAATTGAAGACGTTATTTTTAAAACCAACGGAAGAAGCAATGGTAAAAGCTTCTAATTTAATAAAGGACGGCGAAATCGTTGCAATTCCTACGGAGACGGTTTACGGAATTGCAGGTAACGCATTTGACGGAAGTGCAATAAAAAAGATATTTACCGCCAAAGGCAGACCGCAAGACAATCCTTTAATCGTCCACGTAAACTCTAAAGAAATGCTCAAAGACGTAGTAAAAAGCGTCAGTTTAGATGCGGAAATTTTAACGGAAAAATTTTGGCCCGGACCCTTGACGGTTATTTTGCCAAAAGGAGAAAAAGTCGCCAAAGAAACTTGTGCGGGGCTCGATAGCGTAGGTGTAAGAATGCCCGCTCATCCCGTTGCTTTAGAACTTATAAGACTTAGCGGAGTGCCTTTTGCCGCTCCGTCTGCTAACGTCAGCGGAAAGCCAAGTCCTACGAGTGCAAAAGACGTTTTTTCGGACATGGACGGAAGATTGCCTTTGGTAATAGACGGAGGAGATTGTTTAAGAGGAGTAGAGTCTACCGTTATATCGTTGCTTACGGATACTCCGGTAATTTTAAGACCTGGATATATAACCAAACAAGATATAGAAGAAGTTTTAAATAAAGAAGTTATCTTAGCAAAAGCCGTAACGGAAGGAGTAAAAGAAGGAGAAGAAGTTTTATCTCCCGGAATGAAGTACAAGCACTACGCTCCCAACGCAGACGTAACTATAATAAAGGGGAGTTTAGAAGAGTTTAAAGCGTACGTAACGAGTAAACGTGACGAAAACGTCTATTGTTTATGCTTTGACGGAGAAGAGTTTGTATTGCCGTTTAACTGTGTTTGTTACGGAAAAGAAGGTGACGGAGCTTCGCAGGCTAAAAATTTATTTTCTGCTTTAAGAAGATTAGACGAATTAGGGGCAAAGACAGTATATGCAAGATGCCCTAAAGAAGACGGCGTAGGTCTTGCCGTATATAATAGATTAATTAGAGCCGCAGGGTTTAAGCTTTTGGATTTAAGTAAAGGTTAAAAGAGTATAATGAAGCTAAGTAAATTTATCGGGGATAAAAAATTTTATAAAACCGTTTTGATCGTTGCTTTGCCGATTATGATACAAAACGGAATAACTAACTTTGTTAATCTTCTCGACAACATAATGGTCGGCAAAATCGGCACGGAACAAATGTCGGGCGTTGCAATAGTCAACCAAATAATATTCGTCGTAAATCTTTGTCTTTTCGGTGCTATGTCGGGAGCAGGAATTTTTACGGCACAGTTTTACGGAAAGGGCGACGAAGATGGACAAAGACAGAGTTTTAGGTTTAAAATTATTATCGGTTTAATAATAGGTTTAGTCGCCATGGCTATATTGACGTTGTTTGGAGATTTTTTAATAAAGAGCTTTTTAAACGACGGAAGTAAAGAGGGGGATTTGCAAAAGACTTTCGAGTTTGGCAAGGATTATTTATGGGTGGCGATGTTTTGTTTAGTGCCTTTTGCTTTAGCACAAGCATACGGCAGTAATTTAAGAGAAACAGGCGAGACGTTTGCTCCGATGATGGCAGGTTTTGTTGCGGTTATCGTAAATCTTATAGGTAATTATCTTTTAATTTTTGGAAAATTCGGTTGTCCTAAGCTTGGGGTTCAAGGAGCGGCAATTGCTTCCTTAATGTCGAGATTTTTCGAACTTGGGTATCTCGCTGTTTATTGCCACATTAAAAAGCAAAAGCATCCGTTTATTAAAGGAGCGATAGCAAAGTTATTTAAAATCGACAAAGGGCTTTCTGTTGCAATTTTTAAAAAATGTATACCTTTAATGCTCAACGAAACTTTGTGGGCTTTGGGCGTAAGCTTGCTCGCACAATGTTATAGTAGAAAGGGGTTGGCAGTCGTTGCCGGATATAATATTTCGAGTACGGTAATCAACGTTTTTAACATCGCATATATGGCGCTCGGCAATGCAGTAGGTATTATTTTAGGTAAATATCTGGGCGCAGGAGAGTTAGAAGAAGCCATAGATACCGATAGAAAGTTGATTGCGTTTTCGCTGGTTTTAGGCGTTGCAATGGGGGTTATCGTGTTTAGTTTGGCGGGGTTATTCCCTCGTATTTACAACACCACTTTAGAAGTCAAAGGATTTGCAAAATATTTTATTCAAATTACGGCTTTGGCTATGCCGATTCAGTCGTATTTACACTCTACGTATTTTACGATTAGGTCGGGAGGAAAGGTTCTTTTAACTTTCTTTTTCGATTGTGGATTTATGTGGCTTATAAGCGTTCCGCTTGCCTTTATTTTGGTAAACTTTACACAAGTAAGCATATACGTGTTGTTTGCCGTTTGTACGTTTATAGATATCGCAAAATGCGTAATAGGATTTTTCTGTTTAAAATATAAAATTTGGGTAAACAAATTGGTATAAAAAGCGTATATTGCAAAAACAAAAACAAAGTTAATTTATAGTTGGTTTTGTTGTGTTTAAGCGTTACGGTTTTTACAATAATGATAATTATTGCTTTTAAAGAGCATATTAAAAGGAGAAAATATGAAGGTTAGATTTAACGAAGATAAAAATGTAGTGGAAGAAATTCAAGCCGGTTTAAAGGCAAAAGACGGTTTTTGTCCTTGCAAAGTAGGTAAACTTCCGGAAAACAAATGTATGTGCGAAGAATTTAAAGCTCAGATTAAAGATCCGGAATTCGAAGGTTATTGTCATTGCAAACTTTATTATAAAGAAAAGTAAATTTTGACGCTTTGTTAAAATTTTTTTGTTCGGGTTCGTTTAAAAGAGTATTTTAAATTGGAGAGCATTAAAGCTTTATAAGTAAATGGCAAAAGACGGGTAGATTGTTTTAAACCGTTAGGTTTTTAATAATTCTGAATTTAATTCGAATTTTGGGTTATTTATGCTATTATAGGCTAAATTTTGTCGTATGTAAATTCGTTACGTATGTGCACTTGTATTAAATATTGCAAGAATTTCCAACGTATGCGTTTTTATGCACATGTTAGTTTAAGTGTTGCCGATTACTTGCAGGAGAAATCTTTACATGAAGAAATATCAAAGTTCGTTTGGAGAAGTCGAAGACGTAAAAATCAAGAAAGAAAAGTTTTATATTTTGGATAATTTTATTCCCATTTTATTTATATTGTCTTTTCCTTTTTTGATTGCCGGTATTGTGGTTGGTATACATTTTAAAAGAATTTTTGTTTTAATTTTATCCGCATCGGTATTTTTTTTGTTTATAACATATTTAATTTATGCGGTTATCGCTAGTTTTTTAACGTTAAAAAAAGGTAAAACTGTAGTTGCAACGGCAGTAAAGGTAAGAGGTAGTAAAGTAACATATCAATACGTGGACGAAAAATCAATACTTAGAGTTGGTTCGGCTTTTTCGCGCCGTCCATACAAATATATTAAAGGATCAGTTGTAAATATTAAGATTTATAAAGGAAGAAGCATCATTGCTGATTATTGATAAAAAAAGCACACTATTTCACTTTTGGTGAAGCATAGTGTGCTATATTTTTTTATAGTTGATTATAATTATATAGAAGA
>JAZNFL010000273.1:0-6891 GCA_045589135.1 Christensenellaceae bacterium | reverse complement strand
ATTTGCTTCTCTATTAAACTCTTGAACTAAAAAGTCAAGTTTTTTGCCTGCGCCTTGTTCTTCTATAATTTCTTTAAACTGTGCAACGTGAGAGTAAAGTCTTGTAAGTTCTTCGTCGATGTTGGATTTGTCGGCAAATAAAGCCACTTCTTGTAAAAGTCTTGTTTCGTCCGGCTTTACGTCTTGAAGATAACTCTCTACCCTTTCGGTAAGTTTTTTGCGATACTCTTCTTTTATCGCCGGAGCACGCAAACTTATTTTGTCGACGATAGACTTAACGACTTCTACTCTGCCTAAAAGATCTTCTTTAAGTTTTAATCCTTCTTTTTCTCTCATTAAATTGAGATTGTCGCAAGCTTTTAATATAGTTTCTTTTAATATTGGCAAAATTTCGTCAAGGTCGTCTTCTCCCGCGCCAACGGTAACTACCTCTTGCGTGCGCATTAAAGACGTCAACGTGTAATCGTCTACCAAATCCGGAAAATTGGATTTTAAAATCTTAGAAGCTTCTACGTATCCCTTTGCAAGTTGAACGTCAACTTCTACCGAAGTGGGCTTTTCTCTCTTGTCGGCGTACGTTATAAAAGTTTCTACCCTGCCTCTATTGAGCTTACTTTGAATACACTTTCTTATAGTGTCGTCCAAAGATATAAACGCTCTGGGGTATTTTGCTATAATTTCGAGATAGCGGTTGTTTACCGTTTTTAACTCTACGGTGAGTTCTATACCACCGTCTTTATATTCGGCTTTACCGTAACCTGTCATACTGTACATGCGGATAACCTCTTAAAAAATTTTCGAACGGACTACTATCCCAAATTCGCTTATTTATTATTATAACACTAATTATATAATTTTTCAAGTAATTTAAGTTATTTTATCATTTCTTTAAAATCTTCTTCGGAAATAACTTTTATCCCAAGCGCTTTTGCCTTGTCGAGTTTGCTTCCTGCGGACTCTCCTGCAACGACTAAGGTTGTAAGTTTACTTACGGAAGACATACATTCTCCACCTAAACTCTCTATAATCTTTTGAGCTTCCGAACGCTTAAAATCCAATAAAGTTCCGGTCAAAACGACTTTTTGTCCTGCAAAAGTGTTACCCTTTACGACGTCTTCGTAAACGGGAGTAACGCCACGTTCTTTTAAAAGGTTTATCTCTTTTGCGTTTTCTTCTAAGGCAAAAAATTCCACCAAATTATCCGCCAAGACGTCACCTATCTCTTGCACGTCGATAAAATCTTCTCTCGTTGCGGTAAACAAAGCTTCTACGCTCTTAAATCTGTTTGCCAAATCCTTTGCCGTCTTTTTGCCAACTCCGTCTATACCTATTGCAAAAATAAAGTTTGCAAGTGGCATATTTTTAGATTTTTCTATTGCAGAAAGAAGATTGTTTGCTTTTTTCTCTTGAAATCCTTCGAGCCCCAACAATTGGTCTTTCGTCAACTCGTATAAATCAGAAAACTTTCTTACGTTTAATTTATCGAACAAAACGCCCGCCGTCATCTCCGAAAAACCGTCTATATCCCCGGCGTCTTTACACGCATAATTTGTAAGCGAAGCTATAATTCTCGGTCTGCAATCGGGGTTTTTACAAAATAAATTTGCCCCTATTTCTACTAAATTCGTACCGCAATACGGACAAATCGACGGTTTTTCTACCTTTTTGCTGTCGGGGTAATGTTCGGTTGTTCCGAGGATCTCCGGTATTACCTCGTTGCTTCTTCTTATCAAAACTCTCGAACCTATTGCGACGTCTTTTCTCAATACGTCTCCGTAATTGTTTAAAGTCGCCTTTTTAACCGTTACACCGCATAAATCCACGGGATCCAATATCCCTAAAGGTGTAAGTTTTCCCGTTCTTCCGACTTGCCAAATTACGTCTTTTAAAACGGTCGTAACCTCTTCTGCTCCAAACTTATAAGCCATTGCCCAACGGGGGAATTTTTCCGTTTCGCCAAGCCTATCTCTGACCGAAAAATCATCCACCTTAATTACGACGCCGTCTGTTAAAACGTCTATATTTTTTCTTTCTTTTTCTATTATCGAAATTTCGCACATGATATCTTCGACAGATTTTGCAGTCTTTAAATATCCGTACGTCTTAAAACCGTTTTTACGCAAAAATTCCATGCTTTCGGTTTGGGATTTTATGTCGTTTTCCGAAGCGTAATTTACGTCGTAAAAATATATGTCGGGACGGCGTTTTTCGGTGACTTTTGGATCTAAATTTCTTATTGCTCCGGCGGCTGCGTTTCGAGCGTTTTTAAACTGTTCGGTAGAATTTTTGTTGAGTTCTTCTAAAACCGAAAGTCTTATGACCGCCTCTCCTTTTACCTCTATAACGCCTTTGTAATCTATCGACAAAGGAAAACTTTTTATCGTTAAAACTTGTGCAGTTACGTCCTCGCCAACCTCTCCGTTGCCACGTGTCGTCGCCCTTGTAAATCTTCCGTTTTCGTAAGTAAGACAAATTGTTAAGCCGTCAAACTTATACTCTACGGTATAAAAAGGGTTTGGCTCTATCTTGCGAACTTTTGCATCGAACGACCGTATTTCTTCTTCGGTAAGCGACTTATCCAAACTGTATAGACGAGCAATGTGCTTATGTTTGTTAAATTTGGTTATAGGTTCGCCACCCACCCTTTTAGTCGGAGAATCGAAAAGTACCACGCCCGTTTGTTTTTCTAACGCAACGAGCTGGTCGTATAACGCATCGTATTCTCCGTCGGATACCGTAGGATTATCTAAAACGTAATATTGATATGCGTATTTGTTTAACGTGTCGACAAGTCGTCTCATTTTTTCTGACATTTTATCACCTTTGCAATTTCTTTAACGCTTAAATTTTTACTTTGATGAGTTACCTTTTATAAATCTCTCTGCACCTTAACGATAAAAAATTTACCGTAAGGCTACTGTGTTTTGTGATTATTATTGATAAATGCGTTTAACAATAAATTATTAATTGCTTATTTGCTTATAAATTAACTTTTAATTATAGTCATTGGAGCGTATTTTACCGCTAAATCTTTTATCCCTACGCCAGGGAAAGCGACTTTTACTATTGTGTTTTCTCCATTTGGTTTTACGCCTAAAACCGTTCCTTCGCCAAATCTTTGATGGCGGACTTTTACCCCCGGAGCAAAAGAAGAATAATCTTTGGCGGGTTGCGTACTCGGCTTTTGACTTCCGTTTAAAAGACTGTTTTTAAACGAAGAAACATTACTGCTGTTCGAATAAGACGAATAACTGCTTGAATCGGAATAAGAACTTTCTCTTTGATTGTATCTTCCGTACCCGTAAGAAGATTGTCCCCACTCTCTATTTTGAGAAGCCTTAAAACTTTCCGCTTTTGCTGGAAGCCCAAGCTTTGTTGCTATCTTTTCTAAAAAAGACGAACGTGCTGTCGGGGTGGATTCTTTGCCGTAAAGTCTTCTTTCTTTAGCTCTCGTAACGTAGAGTTTTTCTCTCGCACGAGTAATTGCGACGTACATTAAACGTCTTTCTTCTTCTAATCTTCCTTCGTCTATCGCTCTTTGAGATGGGAATAAATTTGCCTCTACCCCGCAAATAAATACCGCTTTAAACTCTAACCCTTTGACAGAGTGAATAGTCGCCACCGTAACGACGTTTCCGTCGGACATCTCGTCGGTATCCGAGCTTAGAGTAACGGAGTTAAGGTAATCCGAAAGCACTGCTTGTGGGTTCATCTTTTTAAATTCTACGACGGAATTTCTAAGTTCTTGGACGTTCATCTTTTTAGAGTCGTTTTCGTCGGTATCTTCGGCAAAAACGGACAAGTAATTGGTCTTGTCTAAAACGGTGTCGTAAAAATCTACCAAATCGCAAAGTTCGGTGGAAATCATAAGTTGTCTTAACAACTTTCTAAATTCAGTTATTCTCTCTTTTGCACTCTTTGTCAAAGAGAGTTCTTCTACGTCCCCCATGGCGTCGAACACGGAAACTCCGTTTTCGTTGGCGTAAGCAAGTAAAGTTTCTATACTTTTATCTCCTATGCCTCTTTTGGGGACGTTTATTATTCTCAATAAAGCTTCGTTGTCGAAAGGATTGTTTATTACCTTTAAATAAGCGATAAGGTCTTTTATTTCTTTTCTTTCGAAGAACTTAAACCCGCCGTAAACTCTGTAAGGTATTCCGTATTCCAAAAAGCTTTGTTCGTACGCTCTCGAAAGAGCGTTTACCCTCATTAAAACTGCAATATCCGAATATTCGTATCCTTGCACGAGAAGGGATTTTATCGTTCTTGCGGTATAAAAAGCCTCGCCGTTTCCGTTTTCGGCTTCGTAACCGACAGCGTCTGCTCCCGCTTGGTTTTCCGTCCATAAAACCTTGTTGGTTCTCTCTTTATTGTCGACGATTACCGTGTTTGCAAGATCGAGAATTTTTTTAGTAGAACGGTAATTTTGCTCTAACTTATAAACCTTAGCGCCCTTAAAATCTTTGCCGAAATTTAATATGGTCTTTACTTCCGCCCCTCTCCATCCGTATATGCTTTGATCGTCGTCTCCAACAGCAAAGATGTTTTGGTGATGACTGCTTAAAAACCTTGCTATCGTGTACTGAATGGGGTTTATATCTTGAAACTCGTCTATATGTACGTATCTAAATTTTTCAGCATAATACTCTCTTACGTCGTCACAGCCACGTAAAAGTTCGTAAGTCTTTAAAAGTAAATCGTCAAAGTCGAAAGCGTTAGAATGCTTCATTTCGGCTTCGTATTCCATATATACGTTTATATTTCTTTCCGACGTCTCCGTTTTGGGTATTTCTAAGGCTGCGGAAAGCGGCGTTATACCTTTATTTTTTGCATCCGATATAAAGTAAGAAGCGTCTTTTGCGTATTTTTTTAAATTAGAATCGTCGTCTTTGGTGACGTTTAATCTCTTTATTATTCTCTTTATTAAATTTTCTTTATCTACTTCGTCGTAAATGGAAAAGTTTTGCGTATAACCGAGCCTATCTGCGTTGCGACGCAATATGCGTACGCACATGCTATGGATGGTAGAACACCACAATTCGTCGGTGTTGCCTATTATCGCATCCAATCTAACCTTCATTTCTTCTGCTGCTTTATTGGTAAACGTTATTGCAAGAATGTTTCTCGGCGAAACGCCTTTTTCGTCGACGAGATAAGCTATTCTGCTCGTTAAAACTCTTGTTTTTCCACTTCCTGCTCCGGCAAGAACTAAAACAGCCCCCTCCGTATCGGTTACCGGCTTTATCTGCTCTGAGTTAAGTTTTGACAAATAATCCTTCATATTATACTCCTACGTATATATTTTAACACACAACCGACAGTTTTTCAAGAAATTATCAATTATAAAATTAAATATTATTAGACGATATTATTAACTGCAATTAATTTTAATTATTTTTACGAACGGTGCGACTGTTATCGCCGTAAAACCCACGTCAATATGTATTTATGCCACGCAATAAACGTAAACAAACCCCCTTACCTAAAAAAGATAAGGGGGTTATTCGTCTTTTAAAATTATTTATCTTTCATAAATAATTTTATTCTAATTCGAAAGCTCCGGTATATAACTGATAATACTTTCCTTTTTGCTTAATTAAATCTTCGTGCGAGCCTCTCTCTATAATAACTCCGTGGTCTAAAACCATTATTACGTCGGAGTTTTGTACGGTAGAAAGCCTATGTGCTATGACGAAAACCGTTCTTCCTTGCATAAGTCTATCCGTTCCTTTTTGAACGAGAAGCTCCGTTCTCGTATCTATGCTGGAAGTAGCTTCGTCCAAAATCATTACGGGTGCATCTGCAACAGCCGCTCTCGCTATAGAAATAAGCTGTCTTTGTCCTTGCGAAAGGTTTGCTCCGTCGCCCGTCAAAAGAGTGTTGTAGCCCTCCGGCAATCTCGTTATAAAGTCGTGTGCGTTAGCAAGTTTTGCCGCCTCTATACATTCTTCGTCCGTAGCATCTAATCTTCCGTAACGGATATTGTCCATAACCGTACCCGTAAACAAACTGGTATCTTGTAAAACTATACCCAAGGATCTTCTTAAATCGTCTTTTTTAATCTTGTTTATATTAATTCCGTCGTAACGAATTTTTCCGTCTTGTATGTCATAAAAACGATTAATCAGGTTTGTAATCGTTGTTTTACCTGCACCCGTTGAACCAACAAAAGCGATTTTCTGGCCAGGTGTTGCATACATCTGAATGTCATGAAGCACAATTTTTTCGTCTGTATATCCAAAATCCACACCATCAAATACGATATCGCCCTTCACTTCAACATAGTCTACACTACCATCTGCCTGATGCGTGTGCTTCCATGCCCATCTGCCGGTTCTCTCCTCACACTCCGTGAGTTTGCCATCTATTTCTTTGGCATTCACAAGCACCACATATCCTTCATCAGTTTCAACTGGTTCATCTAAAAGTCCAAACACACGCTCTGCTCCCGCAAGCGCCATTACAATGGAATTAAACTGCTGGCTGACCTGGTTGATCGGCATACTAAAACTCTTATTAAAGGTAAGGAAACTTGCAAGTTTACCCAAGGTAAATCCCCACACATTTCCAAGTGCCAGGCTACCACCGACAATGGCACAAAGTACATAACTGATATTTCCGATTTGTGCATTAATCGGTCCCAAAATATTGGTAAATGTATGTGCCTTATCTGCACTGACAAAAAGCTCGTCATTTAATTTTTTGAATCGTCTCTTATTTTCTTCTTCTCTACAGAATACTTGGACAACCTTCTGGCCTTCCATCATCTCTTCGATGAATCCATTTACCTTTCCAAGATTCTGCTGCTGTTTCATGAAATATTTCCCGCTGTTTCCAGCTGCATACTTTGTCGCAAAGAGCATTACCACAACCATTAAAAGTGTTACCCCT
>JAZNFL010000272.1:0-4806 GCA_045589135.1 Christensenellaceae bacterium | reverse complement strand
AAACTTACTGCTCTTAGAAAGTGTAAAGCCTACGGTAGATAATAATTGCTTTGTTTGGTCTAAAGAAAGTTCTAAAGCAATCGCAAACGAAATAACGGTGTTTTTACTTGGTTTATAATGTTTTTCGTTCATTATCTTATACCACGTTTGCTTGCTTACGTTGGCTTTTTTATAACACTCTACCTCGCTAACACCTTTAAGGTCTATAAGTTTTAAAAGGGTTACGGCAAAATTATCGTCTATGTTTGCAAGCATATCGCTAAGAGATATATCGAGTGAAATAGACTCTAAAGACTTTTCTTGTAAAAGTTCTAAATCTTCTTGATAATTATTGCACTGCATAGAGCGACGATATAAATATCTCTCTTCTTTTTCTTGTGCGTAATTATCGTCGATATATGCTACTACGTCATCGTAAAGTTCTTCGCTTATTTTATAAGAAGCCTTATCGAATACGACTATATAGACGAGCATTTCGGCATCGAATAAAAACTCGCTAATGGTTTCTACTGCAACAGATAAGGCTTTATCCTTAGGATAGCCGTAAACCCCTGACGAAATAAGAGGAAAGGCAATAGATTCGCAACCGTTTTCTTTTGCAAGAGAAAGTGATTTTTTATAACAAGATTTAAGTAGTTCTTTCTCTCCGCTACTTCCGCCATACCATATAGGTCCGACGGTATGAATGACGTATTTGCACGGCAAATCGTAACCTTTGGTTATTTTTGCATCTCCCGTATTGCAACCGCCAAGCGTCTTGCATTCTTCTAAAAGTCCAACACCTGCGGCTTTATGAATAGCACCGTCTACGCCACCACCACCCAAAAGAGTGTTATTTGCCGCGTTTACGATTGCGTCGCATTTTAATTTGGTTATATCTTGTCTTATGATATGTAACGGCATAAAACTCCTTTTGCCTAAAAATTTATTCTTTTAGATAATTGCCCCTACGTCTAATACGTTATAGTTTTTGCAAAAACTTAAACCTATAAAACTATTTATTACAAAACAATTTTTTTGCGTTATCGTTAAAAAGTTCGTTTGCGACATTCTCGCCAAACTTTTTTTTGACGATTTTATAAGCCTTGTCCATTTGATTTTTTCTAAAAGAATGAACGTCACTCGCAACAAAGTCTACCAAGCCGTTTTTTATAAGCTTAAAGATAAGTTTTTGAGTTTTTCTACCGTATTCTCCAACGACACCGCAAGCGTTTACTTGAATAAGCGCCCCAGCCTGACGAATACTCTTTACTTCTTCTACGTCTTCTAAGTACTTATATCTCTCTACGTGTGCTATTATAACCTTGTATCCCAAAACGCCGTAAGTATATACCACGTCAACGACGTCTACGTTATACACGTAGTTAAACTCTAACAAACAGTAATTGGTATTTACTATAGGCGTTAAATACTCTCCGCTTGGGGCTTCCGTCATTCTTGTAGAATAATAAATCTCTCTACCAAGTAAAAGTTCTACCGGGATTTCTTCTTTTTGGACTTCTTCTTTAAACAGATTAAAGGCTTCTTTTATTTTAGAAAAAGGCAACTCGTAAGATCTGTTTTTATAATGTGGGGTAAAAATAACGGTATCTATACCCATAGATACCGCATCTTTAAGCATTTGCAACGATTCTTGAACGCTTTTACTGCCGTCGTCCACCATAGGCAGAATATGCGTATGAATGTCTATCATAATATCGTTCTGCCTCCTTGGCGGTCGTTATTTGTTGTTTTCTTTAGTGTAAGGACCGTAATACGATTGCATATAAGACTTGTAATAATACGAACTCTTATAAGGAGCATTCATATTTTCTGCAAAGGTCATTACCGTTCCGATAATTTTTGCGTCGTTACGTTTAAGATACTCTACGGCATCTCTAACTTGCGCCCTTTTAACTTTTCCACAAGAAACCACGAAAATAACCGCATCGGACAACTTGTTTATATGGATATAATCGGAAACCTGTAAAACCGGAGGGCTATCCAATAAAACGTAATCGTATTCTTCTTTAAACTTTTGGATTAATTCTTTAAACTTATCGGAAGTTAAAATTAAAGTAGAGTTAGATACGTTTTTACCACTTGTAACGACGTCTACGTTATACTCCGTCTTTTGAACTAACTTTTCTAAAGAAACGTTTTCTCTCATGTAATCGGCTACGCCTGCATTGTTTAAAAGTTTAAACTCTCTATGAACTTTAGGTCTTCTAAAGTCCATATCTATAAGAATGACTTTTTTACCGCTTTGTGCAAGCGAAACGGCTAAGTTTGCAAGAACGAAACTCTTGCCTTCTCCACTTATAGAAGATTCTACTTGAAAAACTTTGTTTTTTCCACCGTCGTTAAAGTAAATTACGTTGTCTTTAAGACGGTTAAAACTCTCTGTCGCAATTAAACTTTGACCGTTAACCACGATGCTTTCGGAGGCACTTCTTAATACTTGCTTTTTTCTTCCAAACATTATTTTTTACCTCCATTTTTATCATCGTTCGGAGTATCCGTACACATAATAAACGCTATTACGTCCGTACCGGTTATTCTTTCTATCGTTTCTTTATCCTTAAACGTGTCGTCAAGGAAATATTTTATAAATACTATAACGCAACAAATAATTAATCCAAGAAGGAAAAATACTATTACGAATTTAACGGTGTCTTTTTGAGCAATTACGTTTTCTACTTTTGGGGAAGATAAAACTTCTAACTTATCTTGTAAAAAGCTTCCGTCTTGTTTATAAGTTTCTTTAGTCACTTCTAAAACGGTATTTAAAACGTCTACTGCCGCTTCTTTACTAACAGTCGTTTGATAAGTAACGATAAATACGGGGTTTTGATCGTTTACAGTAAAGGATATATTGCTCTTTTTGTAAGAATAACCCTTACCTTCTAATTTAAGGTTTGTTTGTGCTATTATAGCGTCGCTTGGGATAACCGAAGTAAAAGCGTTTACGAGATAACTTGCGTATAAATATTTGTTGTACTCGTGCATCGTTTGCGACATTTGATTATCCGCAGTATTGTCATCGGTTACGTTTACCATTACGGTTGCTTCTGCTGTATATACGGTCGGTCTACCAAACTGTCCGTATAATCCACCTGCCACGATACACAAAACCATTATTACAACTATTAAAATAGCGTAGTGTTTAGCAACGGCAAATAACTCTTTAAAAGAAATACCGCGTTCTAAATTTTGTTGTTCGTCCATGTTCTCTCCTCATATATCCGTTAAAACGAATATCGTCAAATTATATAATTAAATATATATTATACTTATATAATAATTGTAAACCTTTACACGGACAATGTCAACCCTTTTAAGTTCTTTAATGCAAATTAAATATTTTTATCATATGCCCAAAAATTTATTTAATACAAAAAAATCCAACTAAGCAATCAAATACAACTTCGCAAAAATAGGCAATTTAAAACCATTGGTAATATATAACCTTGCAATTATTCTACCGTAACGCTTTTCGCTAAATTTCTTGGTCTATCGGGATCTATACCTTTTTTTAATGCGATGTAATAAGAACAATATTGCAAAGGCAAAATTGCGGTAATGACGTTTAAATATTTCCCCAAATCCTCGACGTATATAACCTTTGCTTCTGCATCCTTTATTACTTCTTTACACAAAACGGTTGTAATTAACACGGCTTTTGCCCCACGGCTTACGGCTTCGTTTACGGCGTTTACCGTTCTGGTTGCTTCTTCTTTATCCGTGGCTATAGCTATTACCACAGAGTCTTCGTCTATAAGGGCTAAGGGGCCGTGTTTTAGTTCTCCGGAAGTATACGCCGTTGCGTTAACGTATGGCACTTCTTTAAATTTTAAAGAAGCTTCTTTAGCCGTTACGTAATCGTAACCCCTGCCCAATATAAAGACGTTTTTTCTCCTTAACAAAATTTGACTTAAACTAAAAAAATCCACTTCGCTATTTAAAACCCAACGCAAATCTATTAAACTTTTTTTATAGTCTTTTTTTGCTATAAACGAAACGACCGCATAAATTACTGCGATTTGCGCCACGAAAGTCTTTGTGCTTGCCACTGCGATCTCAGCCCCACTTACAAGATCGAAAACTATATTACAACTTCGTGCTAAAGTAGAGTTTAAAACGTTTGTAACGACTATACAATTTTTTTTGTTTTTTATACTGTTAAAACACTTTAAAACGTCTGCAGTTTCTCCACTTTGACTTAAAAATACGAAGACGTCCCCGCTTCTGCCTGTCGGCACGTCTAATTCGCTTGCTATATGTGCCGTGGCTTCTAAATTTAACGTTTCTCTTACAAGCTTTGCTCCGTATAAGCAAGCGTGATAAGAGGTTCCGCACCCCACGAATCTAACTGCTTTTATATTCTTATCTCCAAGCTTTTTTATCCTTTGCAATACGTATTCTTCTTGATATAAAGAACTTATTTTTTCTATTACGGAAGGAATTTCTTTTATTTCGAATATCATACGGTTTTTTTGATTTTGCAACAAATAATAGTCTTCTTTACAAATTACGCATTGCATTTTTTTGTCAACGACTTTTAAATCTTTGTCAAAAAATACGGCTGATTTTTTATCTAAAACAGCAAACTCTCCGTCTTCTAAACAACAAAAATCCCCTTCTCTGTTGCAAAAACTCAATACGTCCGAAACGGCAATCATTCCGTCGACGACACTTCCAACACAAAGCGGACTGCCATATTTTGCGAGATAAATTTTTTTATCCTTTGAATGTATACACGCTAAAGCAAAACTACCTTTTAAGACCGAACAAACGTCTTTTAATGCGGTAATAGCATCGCCGTTA
>JAZNFL010000271.1:0-4074 GCA_045589135.1 Christensenellaceae bacterium | reverse complement strand
AGTTTGGTCATGTTATCGTTTAACGTAACGTTTTCTAAAGCAGTACAATCCGAGAAGATATACGTACCTAAGGTCGTAGGAGTAGAAGTAATTTCTACAGACTTAAGGTTTTCGCAATATCTAAATGCTTGGTTACCAATGTTGGTAATCTTAGCAGGTAAAGTTATGCTTTCGAGCGCGTAACACTTTTGGAATGCATAAGTGTCTATCTTGTTAAGTAAACAATCCTTAGCAAATACAACTTCTTCTAAGTTAGTACATGCGCTAAACGCATAAGAACCTATTGTAAGAAGTGTAGAAGGAAGAGTAACCTTAGTAACTCTGTTTTGGTTTTCGAAAGCTCTTGGAGCTATTTCTTTAACGCCTTCTGGAACGATAAATTCGCCTGCTGGAAGTAATCCGTAAATGTAGTGGATAGCCGTGCCGTTTGCGTTGTAAAGAATAGGAAGAGTTTCGTCCGTTGCAAAGTTGTCGTGGCCTGCTTCCGGAATAGTAATCTTGGTTATAGAGTTACAACCTGCAAATACGTTGTCTATAGCTACGACGGAAGAAGAAAGATATACGCTAGTAAGCTTAGTACATCCGGTAAACAAGTTTGTACCGAGAGTGATTTGTGATTCAGATTCTGGGAAGTCAAACTTAGTTAACGAAGTGCTTGCAAAACATTGATTACCAATTTCTTTTAAAGCACTCTTGCCGTTTTCGTCCGTTAAGAACTTAACTTCTGCTAAAGCAGTACATCCGCTAAATGCGTAAGTACCTATTTCTTCTACGGTTGCAGGAATTTCGATAGAAGCAAGCTTCTTATCTTGATAGAAGTTGTAAGCTTCGATTATGGTCAATTGAGAGCCTTCTGCAAAGGTTACTTCTTCTAATGCAGAACACATATAGAATACTCTACCCTTTACGGTATCGGTAGAAACTGCAGGAACACCTAATTCGGTAACGCTTGCAGGGATTTCTACGTTAGTGATCTTAGAGTCGTAATAGAATGCATAAGTACGAATAATTTCTAAGCCTTCCGGAAGATCTAATTCGCCTTCTATTCCACAGTAAGCAAAACCGTATTTTCCGATAATTTTAAGTTTGCTGTTTGGAGCAAAGGTTACGGAAGTAAGGTTACGGCAGTGATAGAATGCACCTTCGCCGATTTCGGTAACGTTTGCAGGAATGGTAATGCTTTCTAATCCGTAGAATACAGTTACGCTAGAAGTAGAAGAATAGTTAAATTGAGCGTTACAGAATGCGTAATCACCAATGTAAGTAGTTCTTAAAGGAAGATCTATCGTCTTGAGTGCTTTACATCCGTAGAAACATCCGTAATAGTAAGAACCATAAGTGTCGGCTTGACTTTCTCCGTCTGCAAAACTAAGGTAATTTTCGTCGTTACCAGGCTCGAACTCTACTTCGTTTAACTTAGGAAGATAATAGAAAGCTCTATCTTCTATAGTATGAACGGTATTAGGAACGTAAACGTATTCGATTAAGCTACTATAGTAGAATAAGTTTGCAGGAATAACGTCTAATCCCTTAGGAAGTCTAACGCTTACGAGAGAGTCGCAGTAATAGAATATACCACCGTAAGTCATACCAGACATATCAAACGTCAAAGTAGAACCTTCTTCGAGGTCTTCGAAGTATACTTCTTGAACTTTTTCGTTATTATAGAATGCTTTACCCCAAACCTTAGTTACGGTAGAAGGAACAGTAACTTTACCTTCTTTACCGATAGGGCAAAGGAATAATTCTTTAGCGTTTCCGTCAGCGTCCTTTAAGTAAAGGATACCGTCAACGTCAGCGTAAAGCTTGTTGTCGTCGTGTACGGAAATAGTTTGTAATGCGTTACAATAGTCAAATACGTTAAATTGAGTTAAAGCTCCGTTATCATCGTAAGAACCGAGTTTTTCTACAGAAGCAGGAAGCGTAATAGATTTAAGCTTAGATGCATAGTTAAATGCATAGTTACCTATATTCTTAACACCTTCTGGAATTTCGAGTTCTAATAAACCGGAACAGTTAGAGAATGCGTATTCTCCAAGAGTTGTACAACGACCAGGAAGAATAACTTCCGTAAGCTTAGAACAGCTTCTAAATGCTTCGTCGCCGATAATTAAAGGAGTTTCTCCGTTTTCGAATTCTACCTTAGCAAGGTTAGCACAGCTCTTAAATGCACTTGCACCGATTTCGGTAACGTTTGCGTGAATTAAAATTTCTGTAATACCCTTCTTTCCTTCGAAAACGCTTTCGCCTATCTTAGTAATAGAAGAACGAAGAACGTAGTTACCCTCTCTGGAGATAGGATAATAAACGATTTCTGTCATTGCCTTATCGTAAAGGACACCGTCGTCGTTGTGTTCTACGTCACCGGAAGCGTAGTTGTTGTTTGCCTTATCTACGTTTACGGCTGCTAATTTGCTAGCACCGAATACACCGGTAATATTTAATACTTCTACGTTAGGACCAAGGTTAACGGTAGTAACGTAAGTAGTACCTGCAGTGTTAGCGAATGCGTCAACTTCGAAGTTGAGTTCGGTAGTACTGTTTACGGTTACGGTTAAAAGACCGGTTATGCCACCAAATGCGTTTTTCTTTAACGTCTTAAGGTTAGCAGGTAAAGTAACTTGAGTAAGTCCGCTACATCCGTAGAATGCACTGAGGTCAATAGTGAGAGCGTCGTCGGTTTCTTTACCTTCGAACTCTACGTTTACAAGACCGGTACAAGACTTAAATGCGTTTTCTCCAATGGTGGTTACCCAACCAGGAATGATAATTTCTGTAAGGTTTTTGTTGTTATAGAAAGCTTCTTTACCGATAGTCTTTACACCAAGAGGAATACGTAAAGATCCGCTCTTTCCTAAAGGACAGTAAACGATAGTGGTCTTATCTGCCGTACATACCATACCGTCGATAGAGGTATAAACAACGTCTTCGGTTACTTCGCCTTCGAAGTTGATTTCTGCAAGCTTAGATGCACTTTCGAAACTGCTTACGTCTAAGTTTTTAAGACGAGTAGGAAGAGTTATAGAAGTTAAAGTACTACAAGATCTAGACGCCTTGCTCATTATATATAAAGGAGCAACTTCTTCGCCTTCTTGAGGAGCAAGGAAGGTTACCTTAGTGAGCTTAGAGCAAAGATAGAATGCAGAAGATTCGATATTTACTACGCAAGAAGGAATGATAACTTCTGAAACTTTAGTGCTTTGGAATACAGCAGTTGCTAAAGTTTGAGTTCCTTCCGGAACGGTATAAGGACCTTCTGGTCTGCCGTATGGATAATAAACGAGCTTCCAGAATTCGTCTCCTTCCGTGCTTGTTACAGTGTTGTTAGCGTGTTTGTTTTCTTTAACGAACAATACGCCTTCTACAGATTTATAAATTACGTCGTGGTTGCCTTCTACGGCGTAAACGTTTACGTTTGCAAGTTTAGAACAACCCTTAAATGCAGAACCTGCACCGTTACCACCGGCAGTACCGAATTGAATTAACTTAACGGTATTTGGGATGTTCATTACTTCTATCTTAGAACAGTTGTCAAATGCAGAACCGTAGATAGTAGTAACAGGGAGATCTTTGTAAGTAGCAGGTACGGTTACTTCCGTAACGTAAGAAATACCATCACCATACTTAACGGAATATTCACCAGCGCCTGGGATTTCTTCGAACTTAAGAATGTCTACCCAACCAGGATATAAAGTCATATCCTTAACGTCGCCCCAAGGAAGTTCGTTATTACCATAAGCGTTGGTATACTTAAATCCTTGTCCGTTTGGTTCGTCGTACCAACCATAGAATACCTTAGAAGTATCTTTAGAGGTAAGAACAGGAAGTGTGTAATTTCCGTCGAAGGATACGAGCCAGTCTGTTTGAGAAGGCATTCCAACGGTGTTGTCGTCGCCCTTGATAGAAATTAAGTATTCGTTAGGATTCCAATAAGCGTACAATACTAAATCTTGATTGCCTTGGAAAACGGTATCAACGTATTCTAAACCGTTAGCAGGAGCACCACCTGGGATGTTGTACCAACCGTCGAATTCGTAACCTCTAACCTTTTCTGCAGGGGTAGGAAGTTCTACC
>JAZNFL010000270.1:0-1693 GCA_045589135.1 Christensenellaceae bacterium | reverse complement strand
CTGCTTCTTTATATTGTTTTTGACTAAACGAACTTTTTCGACATAGCCATATTTTTTTATCAGCGTAAACAAATCTTTTTTGTAACATTATCCCTAAAAATATTTTTATTTATAGGCAAAACGGCTTGAATAAAAAACCGTTTTTTGATATAATGCTAACTTGTAAACAATACAACTAAGGAAGAAACTAAAATTGAAATCTTTAAAACAAAGTCGTTTGGCAAGTTTTATTATCGTGACGCTCGTATACGTACTTGCTACGTTTGTAGGCATAATAACTTATCGTACTGTTAATTTGGATTGGTGGCTATCTCTTCTTATTGCGGACGCAATATCTACGGCAGTGACGTTTTTGTTTAGTCTTATATTTAATAACGCATCCGTTTACGATCCCTATTGGAGCGTACAACCACCCGTTATTCTCGCCTGTTTTGCCTTTGGCAAAAACTTGACATCTCTCGGAATTTTACTAATAATCGTCATATCCCTTTGGGCAATTAGATTGACGGCAAATTGGGCGTATACCTTTAAAAATTTAACCCACCAAGATTGGAGATACACCATGCTAAAAGAAAAAACCAGAGTGTTTTATCCAATTATCAACTTTGTGGGTATACATATGGTTCCAACTCTCGTCGTTTACGGATGTATCGTCCCTGCAGTTTACGCAATTATGCATAACGTATACGCCAATGTTGGCAGTATTATTTGTCTTTGTGTATCTTTTGTGGCAACTTGCTTGCAAGGTGTTGCGGACATCCAAATGCATAAGTTCCGCAAAAACAGAAACGGCACGTTTATAAGAAATGGGCTTTGGAAGTATGCAAGACATCCAAATTATCTTGGAGAAATTTTAATGTGGTGGGGTGTTGCCTTGTCCGTTGTATGTGCAGTTCCTAATGCGTGGTATCTTGTTGCGGGGGCGGTTTGTAACACGATATTGTTTTTTGCTGTCAGTATTCCTATGGCAGACGGAAGGCAATCTCTAAAAGAAGGATTTTCTCAATATAAATCACAAACTAGAATGCTTTTGCCTATAAAAAAATAATTTACATTATTTATATTTTGTAAATAACCACAACACTTTTATTTAAACAAAAATTATTTATCATTTTTACCATTAAAAACTCAATACTCTATTTAAACACAAAAAGATTTATTATAAAAAAATAAAGGATAACGAATTTAAATCGCTATCCTTTTTATTTGCTAAAACTATCCTATGACGTTACCACGTGTTTTGTTTATTACTAATCTTCGAAATCGTTAAAATACTCTTTATCAAAAAACTCTGACAACGTTATTCCTGCTCCTTGGCAAAAAGCTTTTATCGTCGACACTTTAGAGCATTTTGTTCTACCCTTAATTAAATCGTATATTGCCGACGGAGATTTTCCTCCGTTTAAAGAGGCTTCGCATACGTTTACGTTCTTTTCTGTGCAGATTTCTTCAATTCTTTTAATTATAGCATCATTTATATTCATACAAGCACCTTCGTGGAATTCCTTATTGGTATTCCACGAAAATATTATATGAATTATTAAAAATATTATCTCGTGGAGTTCCACGATATTGACTTTGTTATAGACATATTATATTTTATTGTACTTTTTTATTTGCTAAAAACTATCCCCATGGCGTTACCGAGAGCGAGTGCCACTTTTAAAAATTTACATAAAATAATTTTTTGTTA
>JAZNFL010000269.1:0-5548 GCA_045589135.1 Christensenellaceae bacterium | reverse complement strand
TTTTTAATTGTATTAAATTGACGGATAAAAATTTTCAAAATTTTATCCGTCAATAGAAGGTAATTGCGTTTTTAAATTAATATCTCTTAATTTCTTCGCTTTTTACAAGTTTAAGATTAGGGTTTTGTTTTTTGTGGAAATATATTCCCTTTTTCTTTAAGATTATAAGCGTTGCAGTTAAAACGACTAATAAAACTACAAGAACAACTATAGAAATCATAAGAGAAGGAGACATGTATCCAACCTTTACGGATTCCCACATGTTGTTTAATTTTTTCAATTTATCAGAAGAAATATGTTCCATTACGACGCAACGATTAATAATTTCTTCCGTAGGGTACATTGTCGCTAATTGTCTGCTTAAAGAATCCGTATATATAGTTCCGTCACTAGAAATATGGTCGCCGAAGAAATGTTTTACGTTTAAGCTTAAAACTTCGGTTTCTTCCGCAATGAGCGAGTTAGATTCTTCGTCGTACCAATATATCGTATAATTTCCTTCTCCGATAAAATCGGGAGCGTCGGCAACGTAAACTTCCATAAGGTATTTACCGCCTACTGTGTAGTAGTTTCCGTCTTCATCAGCAAGGCAGTCTTCGGACTCTTCGTCGGTTGTAATTACGGTAGTTAATCCGTAGTTGTTGCATACGTAGTCAAATACTTTTTCTCCAACGATAGGAGAAGAATAGCATATGTAGTCGAGGTTTTCTATTGCGTTTTCTTCTTCGTACATAAAGTTTAAAAACTCTTGAGCAAGTTGTTTGTTTGCCCCTTTAGGCATAACCCAACCGTCGAAGAAAATATTACTGCCTTCTTCCGGAACGACGTATTCGAGATAAGTTCCTTCTTCTTCTGCTATATCCATAGAGAAAACCGAATCTCCACTCCACGCAAAGTTAATATAAAGCTTACCCGTCGCCATATCTTGCTTTCCGCTATCTACTTCGAATCCGTAAATGTTCTTTTTTACTTCTTTTAAAACCTTTCCAGAATCTTCTATTGCCGTGTCGGAAAAGTCGTTTAAAATGCTTCCTACGGCTTCGTTGTATTCTTTGGATAAAACGTCGTATTGAGTTTTTAAAGCATTGAGTTTGTCTTTGTATGCGTGACCGAGAGCGAGTATATAACTATCTCTTACGCTGTCTTTAATGGTAATTTTGTTTGCGTAATCTTTATCCCAAGCAACCGACCAAGACTTTACGTCTTCGTATTCTACGTAATTGGGGTTGTAGGTAAATCCCATAGTGCCCCAGTTAAATACGGTGGCGTATTTATCCCAACCGTTTTCGGTAAAGAGCGTTTTTATCATAGGAGAAACGTTTGCTTCGTAATTGGATACCGACGTGTATTGACCGTTTTGCATGTCGAATTCTTCGAGCATTTGTTCTTCTATCATCTTTTGTATCATATATTCGGAAGGGCAAACCAAGTCGTAAGAGTAATCTCCGTTTTTCTTTTGGGTTAACTTTAACTCGTTATACATGTTTTCGTTTGTGCCGAAAGTGGAGTAGTTTACCTTAATTTTAACGCCGTGCGTTTGTTCGTAATAAGCTTCGAATTCCGCTATCATATCGAAATCTTCGCAAGCGATATAGTCTTCCCAATTGTAGACGTTTAATTGCAAAATAGACTCTTTAGCGCAACCCGTCGTTGGTAAAACAGACAACAATAAAGAAAATATCATCAATATTGACAATAACTTGTTTTTCATCTTGCGTTACCTGCCTGTTTAGCTTTTTTGTTGGATATTACGTTTTTGGTTATTACAAAAATTATAATAACGGCAAAAATTATCGTAGATAAAGCTCTAAGAGCGGGGACGTCACTGCTTCTTCCGCCTTTTGCGTATGCGTCGAAAACGTACGTAGAAATGGTTTCGAAGGTTGCAGGTTTTGTAAATGTCGTTATGATATAGTCGTCTAAAGAAAGAGTAGTAGCGATTAAAAATCCGGAAAATATACCCGGTAAAATTTCCGGAATAATTACCTTAAAAAGCGCTTTCGTTGGCGTTGCGCCGAGGTCCATAGCCGCTTCGTAAAGGTTGGGATCCATTTGTTTAAGCTTTGGCGTTATGTTTAAAACTACGAAAGGAAAGGTCAAAACGACGTGTCCTATAAGTAGGGAAGCGTAAGTCCTGCCAAAGGCAAACATAGAACAAACCAAAGCAATGGATATTGCCGTTACTATTTCTGCATTTATTACGGGTATTTGCGTTACGGTAGATAAGACGCCGGAAGTTCTCTTTTTAGAATAAAAAATTCCTATAGCGCCCATCGTTCCTAAAATAGTAGACAAAATACTCGATAAAAACGCAAGCAAAAGGGTGTTAAAAACGGTAGTCATAAGATCACTACTGTTAAAAAGGTCTTTATAAAGGTCAAAAGTCCAGTCTTTAGACCAGTGTCCTATAACGGTAGAAGAGTTAAAACTGTAAACTACAAGGAGAATAATCGGAGCGTATAAAAAGGCGAGTACAAGCCAAACGTATCCTTTTTTAAAAAAGTTTTTCACCAAATACCTCCTTTGTTCGTAACGGCGTCTTCTTCGGAGAACTTACCCGATACGATCATAGTAATAAATATAAGGACCAATAAAACCATAGCGATGGCAGAACCCATATTCCAATTATACATAACGCTAAATTGGTTTTCTATAAGTTTACCTATAATGGTTATGTTTCCGTTTCCGAGAGTGTCGGATACGACGTAACTCGTCGTGGTTGGCAAAAGTACCATGGTTATAGCGCTTATTATGCCGGGCATAGACATAGGTATGGTAACCTTTAAAAACGTCTGTACGTGGTTTGCTCCTAAGTCGTAAGAAGCTTCTATAACGTTTTTGTCTAACTTAGAAATAACCGTATAAAGTGGAAGAACGGTAAACGGTAGGTAATCGTAAACCATTCCTATCAAGGTGTTTACAAAACTTAGTTTGTTAGAATTAAACATTCCTATGGTGTATAAAAGTTCCTTCATTGCGGCGGTACGCAAAACGAAGTTTATCCACATTGGAAGAATAAAAAGCAAAAGCATAACTCCGTTTTTATTCATGTTGCTACGAGCTAAAATATAAGCTACCGGATAAGCGATAATTAAGCAAAGTGCCGTGGTTAAGATAGCAAGAGCAAAACTCATAAATAGTGCCGTAAGGTTTGCGTTACTGCTAAAAAAGTCTATAAAGTTTTGCACGCTTAGCTTTCCGGTTTCGGCATCGGTAAAGGCGTAATATATGATAAGCAATAGAGGAAATACCACAAATAAAGCCATAAACAGAGCATACGGTATTCCTAAATGCTTCCTAGAAAACTTTAAAGCATTCATTTATTTTTTTACCTCCGGTTTAAGGGTTAAGCGTATGGATTTAGGATTGATCTTTACGCTGACTCTGTCGTTTTCGTTCCAGAGATATTCCGTATCTACGACGTAGTCTTCTTCTTCCTCGTCGGTTCTTACGATAACTTGATAGTGGTCGCCTTTGTAAATTATAGATACGATGTTTCCTACAGCTCCGCCTGCGTCGAAGTCGTCGCTTATCTCTATTTCTTTAAGGCCTACTTCTACTATAACTTCCGTATCGGTAAGGTCGAGTTTTTCTCCTTCTGCGGTTACAAGATAGCCGTCTTCGTCGAGCTTAGAATTTGGATAAAGCTGGGTTACGTCGCAAGCAAAACGACCTTCTCCAAAGCATACTTCGTTATTTTTGGTAATGTAGCCTTCGTATCTATTTACGGTAAATTCTTTTGCCATTACGTGTATTCCGTCAGGCATTATGGTAAGAGAGCATTTTTCTCCAACCTTTTTCTCTACCGTATCTTGAATTATAATTTCCGTCTTGCCTACTTTTAAAGTCATTTCGTAATGTATTCCTTTAAAAATACTGCTTATTATAACTCCGTCTACTTGACCTTCTCCGACAGATCCAAGCTTTACGTCTTCCGGTCTTACTACTACGTCGACGAATTCGTTTACAGGGAAGTCGTCTAACATATTAAAGACTTTATTTAAAAATCTTACTTTTTTGTCCCCGACGATAGTTCCGGAGAAGATGTTGCTTTCTCCGATAAAGTCGGCAACGAAAGCGTTTTTAGGTTCGTTGTAAATATCCGTAGGAGTTCCTATTTGTTGGATAATGCCGTCGTTCATAACGACTATAGTATCGCTCATGGTCAATGCTTCTTCTTGGTCGTGCGTTACGTAAATAAACGTTATCCCTAACCTTTTGTGCATTTGTTTAAGTTCTATTTGCATTTCTTTACGCATTTTAAGGTCGAGAGCGCCCAAAGGTTCGTCAAGAAGAAGAATTTGAGGCTCGTTGACGAGTGCTCTTGCAATGGCTATTCTCTGTTGTTGTCCACCGGAAAGGGTAGAAACGCTACGTTTTTCGAAACCTTCGAGATCGACCATTTTAAGGGCCTTAGAAACCTTTTCGTCAATGCTTGCCTTAGACATTTTTTCCGTCTTGGTTATAGTTTTTCCATTTTTGTCCTCGTAGGTGTTTTTAAACTTTTTAAGTTTAAGACCAAACGCTATGTTGTCGTATACGTTTAAATGAGGAAAAAGCGCATATCGTTGGAAAACCGTATTGACTGGGCGGAGATACGGGGGGAGAGAGGTTATGTCCTTTCCGTTTAAAAGAACTTGACCTTTATCCGGCATTTCGAATCCGGCAATCATTCTGAGCGTCGTAGTCTTTCCGCAACCGGAAGGTCCTAAAAACGTTACGAATTCTCCTTTGCGTATGTATAAGTTTAAATTATCAATAACTTGCGTTCCGTCGTAAGACTTGTCAAGACCAATAAGTTCAATAATTTTTTCTGCCATCGTAGTTCTCCTTAAAAATTAAAAAGTAGGTGGTGAAGAAATCCAGATAAAAGTTGCGCTTTGAGTTCTGGAATTTTCGATATAGTGCAGTTTGTCTGCGGTAAAGTAAAAACTTTCTCCTTTTTTACATTTGTAAACCTTTTTGCCGAGATGAATTTTAATCTCTCCGTTTAAAACGTATCCAAATTCTTCTCCTTCGTGCGGGTTATCCTGCGGTGTGGAAGAGTGGCCGTTTAAAACTATATGTAAAGGCTCCATTTCGTTTTTTTGTGCGTTGGGAACAAGCCAATTTTGAGTGGATTCTTCCGAAACTTTTTCTATAAATTCTTGCTCGGTAAAAACTATCTTTTCTTCGTCGTCGTAGTCGGCAAAAAACTCTTTTACGCTTACCCCGAGTGCCGACACAATGTCCTCGAAGGTGGCTATAGACGGGCTCGTCAAATCGTTTTCTATTTGAGATATATAACCTTTGGTTAATTCGCATCTATCGGCTAATTCTTCTTGTGTAAGCCCACACTGTTGTCGCAATTGTTTAATTTTTTCTCCCAGTAACATTCCGTCCTCCTTAAATTGGGCAATTTTAGATTGTCAAAATATTCTGCAAGTAAACATTTTAAACTTTTTGTTTACTTTTACTAAACAATTTTGAATTATACAGTGATACCGTTACTTTGTCAATTGTTTTTAAATAAATTTTCATTAATTCGACAAATTTTTTACGCAAAAAT
>JAZNFL010000268.1:0-8495 GCA_045589135.1 Christensenellaceae bacterium | reverse complement strand
ATTTCCTGTAAAATAGTTTTCTTCTTCTTGGTTAAGATATCTCCATTGTCCTTCTTGTAAAGAGGGATCGAGTTTTATTTGTCCAAAGGTCATTCTCTTTAAAACGGTTATCTTATTGCCCACAGCACCAAACATTCTTTTTATTTGATGATATTTGCCTTCTGTCAAAGTTATATAACCGGACGTTGGATTAATTAAAGTAAGTTTGCTGGGTTTGGTTGTATAGCCGTCTTTAAGCGTTACGCCTTGTTCAAAAAGAGCAATAAAATCCATAGATAAAGGGTCTGCACATTCGAAATAATACTGTTTTTCTACGTGCTTAGTTGGGGATAATAACCTATGGGAGTTTACTCCGTCGTTAGTTAAGATAATCAATCCCGTAGTGTCTTTATCCAACCTTCCGCAAGGAAAGAGTTTAAGTTTTTGTAAATTTTCGGGCAATAGTTTAAGGACGGTAGTTTCTTCTTCGTCTTCCGTCGCACTTACGTAACCTTGCGGTTTGTTTAGCATTACGTAATAAAACTGCTTATACGATATAACTTCCCCTTTGTAAGTTACCACGTTTTGTTGTGGATCGATCTTTATATCGGGACGTTTAACTATTACTCCGTCAACGGTAACGTTACAACGTTTTAGTTCTATTGCACATTCTTTTCTCGATAATATTCCTGTCGAAGTAAAAAATTTATCTAATCTCATAAAAATATTTTATCATATAAAAAAATTTAAGTCAAAAGATTGCAAACAGTTTGATTTTAATAGTCGTTTTTAATAAAAAACCTTTTTAAAAAACCAACGCTGTTTTGTCGAAAAAATAAAACTCGGTTGTAGGTTTTTAAATTGCAAAATTTAACTTTCTATGATATAATAATTTATGTAGTAAATTATTGTCGTCGTGGGCGGTCTTAAAATGCCCCGTGTGGAGAACAATCGTGCAAGAAAAAGAGTTTTTATCGACGTGCTTAAAATATAAAGAGATTTCTAAAGAAGAATTAGAAAGTATAATCGCTGTGGATTATAGAGTAATTTCTTATTTGGAGACCGAAGAGTACACTCGTAAACTTTTTTGGAGTTTTGTTTCTTCCGTTTTAAATTATGGCGGTTTAAATATCGACGTGTGTAGAGTTTTAAAGAAAACGGCAAAAGTAAATACTTCCGTCGATACCTTAAAAAGCGACTTTAATTTGATTCATTCTTTTTCCGATACGGATACGTTAAAAAAAGTGTTGACGGATAAAGACGGAGAGAGTACGTTTTTCGTCGTATCTTTCGTCATGTGTGTAATTGCTTTAATCAACGGTTATGATAATTGCAATTTAAAACTATTGTATAGATTAGTAAATTAAATAGGAGTGTGTGGTGAAAAAACAGTTATTTTTAAAATTAAAAGAAGCTTTTGTGTCGGTTTTACCAATCGCCGTTTTAGTGGCAATACTTTGCTTTACACCACTCGTAGATCTTTCCGCCAAAGAAATTATAACTTTCTTTGTTGCGGCAGTATTTTTGGTTATAGGTATAGCACTTTTTACTCTTGGTGCAGAAATATCTATGACGCCGATGGGTAAGCACGTTGGTTCGGGACTTACAAAAAGCGGTAAAATATCCATATTGGTTATAGTTTGCTTTTTACTTGGAACTTTTATAACGATAGCAGAACCCGATCTTCAAATTTTGGCTTCTCAAGTAGGTGATGCCGTCGGTGGAGCTATGGTGCTTAAATTAGTTGTCGGTGTAAGCGTAGGATTTTTTATTGCCGTAGCGGTTTTAAAAATAATTTTTAAAAAGGATTTAACGGAATATCTTTTATTTTTCTACTTGATGTTGTTTGCCGTTTCGGCTCTCGTCATGATTAGAGGAAACTCCAACTTGTTGTCTATGGCGTTCGATTCCGGCGGTGTTACGACCGGTCCTATTACAGTTCCGTTTATAATGGCTTTAGGCGTTGGTATAGCAAGGTCCTTTGGTGGTAAAGGGGCAAAAGACAACAGCTTTGGCTTTGTATCACTTTGTTCCGTCGGTGCGGTTATTGGGGTTCTTATACTCAGCGTATTTGCAAAAGGCGGAATAAACTATCAATCGTCGTTTCATCAAATAGAAGGAAGCATCGCAATGACGTTTATATCGCATTTGCCTACTTCTATAAAAGAAGTTTCTATATCGTTAGGTCTTGTAGTTGCTTTCTTTTTAATTTGTCAAGTGGTATTTTTAAAACTTCCTTTAAGTAAACTTATTCAACTCGCTATAGGTATTGCGTATACTTACGTAGGACTTATCGTGTTTTTAACCGTGGTAAACGCAGGTTTTATGCCAATAGGATATAAAATAGGTAGTCAATTGGCACAAAATTCCAAAACCGCACTTATAATAATCAGTTTTATTATGGGTTTCTTTGTCGTTATGGCAGAGCCTGCAGTAAACATATTAAACGCTCAAGTAGAAGAAATTACCAATGGAACGGTAACCAAAAAATCTATGCTTTTGGGACTTACGATAGGCGTAGGTGTGGCTATCACTTTGGCAATAATAAGAATAATTTACGGATTTAGCATTTTGTATTACTTAATACCGGGATACTTAATTTCTTTTGCTTTGTCGTTTTTCGTTCCTAAGCTATATACCGCAATAGCTTTCGACTCCGGTGGAGTTGCAAGCGGACCGTTGACTTCCGGGTTTATTCTTCCGTTTTCTATCGGTGTTTGTATTGCTTTACACGGACAGAGCGGAGTTATGGACTTTGCTTACGGTATAGTATCTATGGTCGCTTTAACCCCTCTTATTACCGTACAGTTTTTAGGTTTTAGAGCGGTGGTTAAAGGAAGGGTAAGAAGTAGAGCGGCATTAAGAATGCTTCTTACCAAAGAAGACGAGCATATAATAGAGTTTAATTAAGGGGGATAGATATGAAAATTACAAATAAAACGCCAAGATTTTTTGTCCCTAAGATTAAAGGAGCTTTACCTAAAAACGACGGAGGATTAACTCCCGATAAACTTTCGGTGCTTTTTACAATTGTAAATAGAGGTAAAGGGGATTTTTACGTAGACGTAATTGAAGGATTCGGAATTAATTTACACGTCAAGGTGTTCGGTAGAGGAACTGCACCTTCTCACGTTGCGGAACTTCTTGGTATAGGCGTGCAAAACAAGGACGTCGTTATAAGTATAGTTCCGGAAAATTCCGTACATAAGATTATTGACAACTTAAACGTCAAGTTCTCAACTGTAAAAAAGGGTAACGGTATAGCGTTTGCCGTCCCAATGAAGTCTATTATAGGGGTTTACGTTTATAACTTTTTAGCTGATAACAGAGTAAGAAAGGAGAATTAAAGATGAAAAATTATAAATACGAATTAGTTTTAGTTATAGTAAATTCCGGTTTCGAAGATCAAATTATGGATGCTGTAAAAGATAGAGGAGCCAAGGGAGGAACTATAATAAGCGGTAGAGGGACGGCAAGAGAAGATGCGGAAGAATATTTTGGGTTGACTATTCATCCGGAAAAAAGTATACTTTTAATTCTCGTGGCAAAAACGGTTAAAAAAGACGTTTTAAAGGCGGTTTACGAACAATTTGGAATTATGTCGGAAGCACAAGGCGTTGCCTTTACATTGCCGGTAAGCGAGGTTTCTGCCAACATCTCCGATCAGTTCGAAGAAGAAAAAGAATCAGAATAATTTAGAGATAAATTTAAATTAATAAAAGAGTTCGATAATATTTTAGCAAATAATTAAAACTTAGAGTTTTTACGTATAAGATAACATAAAGTTCTTTGACGAGGGATAAAAAATGAGTAATTTCGTCCATTTACACGTTCATACCGAATATAGTATACTCGACGGTGCGGCGAGGATTTCTTCGCTTACCAAAAGAGCCAAAGCTATGGGTATGCCTGCTATTGCCATAACAGATCACGGCAATATGTATGGTGCCGTAGCTTTTTACGACGCATGCGTTAAAAATAAAATAAAACCTATTTTTGGCACGGAATTTTACATGTGCGACGACATAACCGTAAAAAGCGGAAAAAGTAAACTTAACCATTTGGTTTTGTTGGTAAAAAACGAAACTGGTTATAAAAATATTTCTCTTTTAAACGCCATAGCTTTTAGAGATGGGTTTTACTATAAGCCAAGAATAGATTTTAAAACTCTTAAAGAACACAGCGAAGGCTTAATATGTCTTTCTGCGTGCGTTGCAGGAGATATACCTCAAGCTATTTTAAATAGGGATTTCGAAGAAGCCGAAAGACTTATTAAGTGGTTTAAAGACGTATTTGGCGACGATTTTTATTTAGAAATACAAAACCACGCCCTTCCGGAAGAAATAGAAGTAAACGCAAAACTCATAGAGTATTCTAAACAGTTCGGCGTTAAACTCGTTGCGACTAACGACGTTCATTACATCAATAAAGAAGACGCCGTAGCCCAAGACGTACTTATGTGTGTGCAAATGCAAGCGGATTACGACGATCCCGATAGGTTGAAGTTTCCTAACGACGAGTTCTATTTAAAGACGGAAGAAGAGATGCTCAATCTTTTCCCTTCCGTACAAGAAGCGGTTCACAACACGATAGAAATAGCAGATAAATGCGATTTTCATTTTATTTACGGCAAATATATGTTTCCGCATTATTATCCGGAAACGGGTGACGAGCCGGAAGTTTATATAAGAAAATTAATTGACGAAGGCATAAAAAAGAAATACAAAACCGAAACTCCGGAAATTCGAGAGAGAATAGAAAGCGAACTTGCCGTTATTTCTAAACAAGGCTTTATAGAATACTTCCTTATAGTGTGGGATTATATTAACGCCGCAAGAAACATGGGTATATCCGTAGGACCGGGTAGAGGTAGCGGTGCGGGATCGATAGTTGCTTATTTGATAGGTATAACCAATATCGATCCGTTAAAATACGATTTGTATTTTGAAAGATTTTTAAATTCAGAAAGAGTTTCGGCTCCCGACTTCGACGTAGACTTCGAGGACTCCAGAAGACAAGAAGTAATAGAATACGTAAGAAGAAAGTACGGAGAAAACAGAGTTTGTAAAATCGTTACCTTTGGTACGATGGCGGCAAAAAACGCAATTAAGGACGTCGGAAGAACGCTAAAAGTTCCTTATGCGGATTTAGATAGAGTTACAAAGGCTATCCCCGTCAAAAAGGGCGATTTAGAAATAAAGCGTCCCAATATTTTGATGAAGGTTTTCGGAAAGTATCACTCACAAGAAGGAGATAAGGATTACGGTGTAGACTATTCTATACCGGAATTAGTGGAGATTTATAACGAAAATCCGGAGATAAAAAGAGTAGTAGATATTGCCATACAATTAGAAGACGCACCACGTCAAGCAAGCACGCATGCTTGTGGGGTTATTATAGGTGCGGATATTCTTGATAGACACATGCCGTTAGGAAGAAACGGCGACGATATTACCAGTCAATATACCGGTGTAGAATTAGAGCATCTCGGTTTTTTAAAGATGGACTTTTTAGGCCTTCGAAACCTTACGGATATCAAGATGTGTCAAGAATTCGTCAAAGAAAATCACGGAGTAGAAATAGACTTCGATAAGTGTACGTACGACGATCCAAAAGTTTACGAATTAATGTCTACCGGAAACACCAAAGCTATATTCCAAATAGAATCGGTAGGCTTCCAAAACTTTTTAAGAGAACTTCGTCCGTCGTGCTTAGAAGATATTATTGCAGCCGTTTCTTTATATCGTCCGGGACTAATGGATTCTATTCCGGAATTTATCCGAAACAAGCATAATCCTAAACTCGTAGAATATGCCCATCCGTTATTAGAGCCTATTTTAAAGCAGACGTACGGTTGTATAGTTTATCAAGAGCAAGTAATGAGAATAGTTCAAGATCTTGCAGGATATACTCTTGGTCAAGCCGATATGGTTCGTCGTATGATGGGCAAAAAGAAGGTTGACGATATGATTAAAGAAGAGGTCATATTTATCAACGGCAAGCCGGAAACCGTAGACGATCACGGTAAAGTTTCTAGAGCGATAGACGGATGTATAAAAAGAGGCGTGTCGGAAGAAGTAGCACACAGCGTATGGAATAAAATGAAGGACTTTGCAAAATACGCATTCAATAAATCGCACGCAGCGGCCTACTCTTTGGTAACGTATCAAACGGCGTTTTTAAAGTGTTATTATAAGCCGGAGTTTTTAACCGCCGTATTAAATAACAGAATTACAAACATTGCAGAAATTAAAAATTACGTAACCTATGCAAAGGCAGAAGGAATAGAAGTTTTAAGACCGGATATAAACGAAAGTAAAGAGTTTTTCAGTGTAAAAGACGGAAAGATAAGATTTGGTCTTGGGGCGGTTAAAGGCGTTGGACTTGGGGCGGTCGAATCAATTGTAAATCAACGCGCCGAAAAAGGGAAGTATACTTCCTTCGAAGACTTTATAATGCGTTGCGACTCTAAGGTTTTAAACAAACGACTTGTAGAAAACTTAATTTTAGCAGGGGCATTTGACAGTTTTGGAAAAGCTAGAAGTCAACTTATGCAAGTGTCCGGAGAAGCTATCGAAAGAGTTGCCGTCATAGCAAAACAAAGAGAAAGCAATCAAATGTCGCTTTTTGGCCTTTTATCTGCCGGAGAAGACAAACTCGACATAAAGTATCCAAACGTTAGAGAGTTCGATTATAAAACAAAACTCACCTTCGAAAAAGAAGTCATAGGGGTTTACGTTACCGGACACCCACTCGATCAATATGCAGACAAATTTGCGGGATTAAACTTCTCTACGGATATGTTAGAAAACGTCGAAGAAGACGAAGAAGGCAATCAAACTTACGTCGACGTAAAGGACGGTCAATACGTATCTATCGGAGGTATGGTTACCGAAGCAAGAAAAATAAGCACAAAGTCCGGATCTGTTATGTGTGTAATAACGTTAGAAGACGTTTACGGAAGTATAGAGTGCGTTTTATTCCCTAAGGTTTACGAAAGACTTCGCAGTAAGGTAAAAGAAGATGGAATCGCTAAGGTTTTTGGAAGACTTCAGTTGAGAGATGGAGAAACTCCAAATATAATAGTGGATAAAATTGAACCTATAGAAGAAAAAGCGGAAACTATTGTGGAAACCGGAGATAAACCTAAAGAGTATATGGGTATAGTAGTCAGAGAAGAAAACGAACGTCTTCTTGACGAAATATTGGACGTATTGACGCAATTCCCCGGAGATATAACGGTAGTAATAAAACTCAAAGGTAAAAACAGTATCGTTTCGCAAAAAATTAGAAAGTGCAATGGCTTAATTGCAGAGCTTACTTCTTTGATAAGCGAAGACGACGTAGTGTTCTTTAAAAAGTAATTTTATTTTATTAAATCTTTTGTTGTAAAAACTTAAATTGCTTTGTTTACGATAATCGTTTGTCGTAAAATAGGTTTAAATAGGGCTTTACGAGAGTTAATAGTTTGTTGTAAATAAAACTTTTAATATAAAAAACAAACAGGTCGACGATATTAGTCGACCTGTTTTGTTTATTCTTTGTAGAAATATATAGTTTATTTTTTCGTTACGTTAAATTCTCCGATGGTTTCGTTTACGCCAGAAACGTATGCAAAGGTGTTTGGATACTTTGTAACTATATCTGTAAACGAAGCAACTTGTCTTGGAGATACAACGCAAATAAGCAGTTGTTTTTCTGTTTTAGTATACATTCCTTTAGCGTTAATTACCGTAACGCTGTGTTGGAGTTTTTCCATCAGTTCGTTAGCGAGAGCTTCTGCGTTGTCGGTTACTACTTCAAATTTAAGAGCTTTTTTAGCGCCTTTTAATATGTAGTCGCAAGTAGTAGAAGCCGAAACGATATATAATATGGCAATAAAGACGGAAATAAAATCTTTGTCAAAAAAGAAATATGTTGCAACTATAACGATATTAGAAGAAGCAATTAAAGAAGCCAAACTCTTGTGTGGATTCTTTTTCTGCAATATTGCTCCCAAAACGTCCATACCGCCTGTACTTCCGTGCGCCTTTATGGCAAGTGCCAAGGCAATACCGCACGCCATACCGCCTATAACGCCTGCTATAAGTCTAATTGCGTTGTCGTCAAGCTTTACAGTTTCGCTTATTGTTATGCTTTCTACTCCTTTTAAAGCAATATAATAATTTTGATCTGCAAAATCAAAAATCGCCAAAAAGACTGTTATCAATATACTTACTGCAAAAGATTTAAAGACGAATTCTTTATCCAAAAGCTTTAATCCAAAGATAAACAAAGGTACGTTAATTAAAGCAAATAAAAAGCTCGAAAATTTAAAGTTAGGGAAGATAAACATAATAATAGAAACTATACCGCCTACGCCTCCCGGAGCATAGTTATTTGGCGCAACGAAGGCGTGGAAGCTAAACGCATATAAAAGCGACGCTAATAAAATATATGCGACGTTGCGTATCTTCTTTTTTAACGGACGGTTTTTAATCGACGTATTCATAAAGTCCTCTTTAGATAAATTTAAT
>JAZNFL010000267.1:0-10826 GCA_045589135.1 Christensenellaceae bacterium | reverse complement strand
AATCAAATGTTTTTCGTAAAGTTGTTGTATAATCGTACATTTTGTGGTAGAATAAAACAAAAACCACTAGACGACACACCAAAAAGAAAGACTTAACTTTAAACTCTAAAAATTCGACGGGTATTATTTGCTTTGCCAAGAATTTGCAGTAAAAACGCAATGCCGATAAAGTTAAGGGTAATTAAGTTTTGTTGGTGATAAACGTACTAAAAGATTAAAAGGTGAATTATGGCGAGTGATAGAGAACAATTAAATTTGCTTGTAAGCCGTCTTGACGGGTTAAGGGATTCTAAATACTTACTTGCTGATAAAAAAATTTCCGAAATTTTAAAAATAATTGCAGGATCGGAAGTTTTATTCCATTTGTTTGAGTTTTGCACGACGGGATTCGATTATTATAAGGTTAAAAACTCTTGTTTTATAGTTTCTCCGGAAGGAGAAAAGTTTTTTAAGCGCCCTAAGTCCGATAAGGATTTTCTCGCTTTTGCGTTTTCTCTTTTTTACGAGTTCGACATAAAAAAAGCAGATTTGTTTAAGACGCTTACGGAGTATTTTAACGCAGGGCAAGACTTAAAGGATTGTTACGAAGTTTTCGTAGAAAAGTTGGTTTTGCCGTTTAAAGAAGTCGTTTTAAGAACGGCAACTGCAATGATTGTCGAAACGGAAAAAGAATTAGGAATATACAAAGAACAACCTATGGTTGTCAATTCGCCAAAAGAAGAAACAACTTCTAAAACGCAAGTGGAGTTTCAGCCGGAATCCAAAGCAATGGACGGAAGATTTGCCGACGAAGCGAGAAGACTTTTAAGCGAAGACAAAATATCCATAATGAATTATAAAATTAACGACACGGTTAAATCGGAAATCATCATGCTTTTAGAGGCTTTGGATACGGCGATTTTCGAAGGAGAAAAAACCAATATCGTATTTACCTTTACTGCGTACAAATACGCCGTTATGAATTTCCGTAAAATGAGCGTAAACATGGTAAAACTTACCAGTCTTTTAAGGAGATGTGGAGTCGTATGACGTTTGATAATTTAAAAGAACAAACTTTAGAAGAACACGTAATTTACCAAGGAAAGATAATAACGGTAAAAAACGACAAAGTTCTTCTCCCCAATAACAAAGAAAGTTTTAGAGAAAAAATCTGTCATCCCGGCGGGGCGTGTGTGCTTGCGATAAAAGACGAAAAAGTTCTTTTAATTAAGCAGTTTAGATACGCATACGATCAAGTAATTTACGAAATCCCTGCAGGAAAGTTAGAAAAAGGAGAAGATCCTTTACTTGCAGCAAAAAGAGAACTTAAAGAAGAAACGGGTTATATTGCAGGCCAATTAAAGCCGTTGTTTACCATATATCCAACCCCCGGTTACACAGACGAAAAGTTGTATCTTTATTTGGCAAAAGACCTTAAAGAAGGAGAGTGTTGTCCGGACGAAGACGAGTTTGTAACGAGAGTTTGGATAGATAAAAAAGAAGCCTTTAAAATGGCTCAAGAAGGCAAAATTAACGACGCAAAGACTTTGATTGCTTTGCTTTGGTTAAAGGCTGACGGAGAAGAAGTATGACGCCAAATGCAAACATGCGCAGACAAGCGGTAGAGCATCCCTATCAAACGATATTGCTCGTGGTTTTATACGCCGCCGGAGCTGCTTCTTTACCCATAGAACAAGTCGTTGGTTTGTTTACGGAATACACGCCGATGGTAGAAGTTTATTCTATTGCCGTAGCAAGATTTTTATGCTGTATTTTGCCTGTAATTTTGATAAACGATTTTGGTTATAACTCGATTTACAAAGGAAACGGCATAGGTTTTTTAAAGACTTTTTTGTGGGTTTTGCCGTGTTTTTTAATAGCTGTAAACAATCTTCCTTTGGTTGCCGTTTGGAGTGGAGGGGCAGAGTTTGTCGATAGCGGAGTGTTAAAAACCGTTGGTTACGTGTTGACGTGTTTTGGCATAAGTGCCTTAGAAGAATTAGAGTTTAGAGGGTGCGTTCTTGGAATTTTAAGAGAAAAATTCGGAAATGGCAAAAAGGGTGATTTTTTGTCCGTGCTTATATCTTCCGCCGTCTTTGGTGGGTTGCACGTCATAAATCTCTTTGGCAGTTGGAATTTCGGTGCGGTAATTTTACAAATAGGATATAGTTTTTTAATCGGTGCAATGTGCGCCTTTATTATGATAAAAACCAACAATATATTTTTGGCAATAACGGCACACGCCATATACGACGTAGGCGGTTTAATGTACGATTTCGATATGGTCGCAGGCAATATATGGAACGTCCAATCGGTAGTCTTTACGGCTGTTTTAGGCGTAACGGTTGCTTTAATCATAACTTATTTTTTGTGCTGGGATTTAATTAAAGATAAAATTAAAAGCAAAAAACAACGCTTATAAGCGTTTAAGGGGAATAGTGTGAAGGCTGTAATACAAAGAGTTAAATACACAAAATTAAGCGTCTTGGGAGAAAAGATTTCAGAAATACCTTTCGGTTTAGCCGTCTATTTGGGCGTTGCCATTGGCGACGCGGAAGAGCAAGCGGAAAAAATTGCTAAAAAAGTAGCAAGTATGCGTATTTTCGAAGACGAAAACGGAAAGATGAACCTTTCGGTAAAAGACGTCGGCGGAGAAGTTTTGCTTATATCTCAGTTTACTCTTTTAGGAGATGCTTCTCACGGAAACCGTCCAAGTTTTTCTAATGCAGAAAAACCCGAAAGAGCCAACGAACTTTATTTGTATACGGTAAAAAAACTCCAAGAAAACGGCGTCGTCGTAAAAACGGGTGTTTTTGGCGGAGACATGAAGATCGAGCAATACAACGACGGTCCGGTCACTATTATTTTAGAAGTATAAAACGTGTTTACTAAATACGGTATGCGTAATTAAAGTTAAAGGTGTAGTATGTTAGAGTTAGAGATAGAAGAATTATTATTAAAAAACGGAGCAGATTTAGTTGGTTTTTTTAAGTTAGAAAAATCTCCAATAGAAAGCAACGAAGGATTAATTTACGGCGTAACTATAGCAAGAAAGCTTTCGGACGCCGTTTTAAAAACCATAACTACACGACCTACTATATCGTACTTTCAGCATTACAGAATGACTAATACCAAGTTGGATTTGCTCTCTTTGGATTTAATTTCTTTTTTAGAAAAAAACGGATACGAGGCGTTTCCTATAGCGGCTTCGCAAAGCGATAACTCTAACGGAAAAGATTTATATAAAGGAGTGTTTCAGCACAAGACGGGAGCAAGATTGTCAGGTCTTGGATTTATAGGTAAAAGTGGATTGCTTTTAACTAAAGAATACGGATCAAAAGTCAGATTTGCTACCGTTTTAACAAATCTTCCGTTAAGTCCTAAAAGGGAGATAATAGAAAACGCTTGTGGTAATTGTAATATTTGCGTAAAGGCTTGTCCGGGCGGGGCAATTAGTGGAATAGTTTATAAAGAAGGAATGGCAAGGGAAGATTTTTTCGACGCAGAAAAATGCTCTTCTAACATGAAGACTTATAAAGACGTCGGCAGGGGTGCTGTTTGCGGTATTTGTATCAAAGTTTGCCCGTATAATAAATTGTAGTTGAGATGCAAAAGTAGTTTGCTGTTAAAATTTGCGTCGGAGCGTTTGTAAAAAAACGGCTATTTAATACCGTATAAAACTTACATATTAGCTTGTGTTACGCAGGTCTTTTAACTATTTTAAAAAAAATGTCAAAATAAATTGCAAATCACTGTTAAATAATTGACAAAAACAAAAAATAATGTTAAGATAGTGTGCGTAATAAAGTGTTTGCTGCTATGGCTCAGTAGGTAGAGCGCATCCTTGGTAAGGATGAGGTCGCCGGTTCAACTCCGGCTAGTAGCTCCATATAAAGCTCGGTTTTTATAATCGGGCTTTATTTTTTTTATTAATTATGTTTTAGTCGAAGCAAAAAACAAAGTTAAATTATAGAAGTGTATTACAGTACGTTATAAATAAAGCATGTTTGTTATTATCAAAATCGTTTGGTTATTGACATAGGTTTTTTTGTGTGATATAATATATAATATCGTTGATAGGGTTTGGCGAGTTTTATTGGTATAGTGCAATAAACCGACTTATAAAATATTTTTATTTTAAATCGGAAATATTTTTGTGGGTACGTTAAAAACAAGATTTTGCCACGATAGAAGATAGGGGCAAAATTAAAATGTATATATAGTTTAAGGAGAAATTATGCGTAAAATTGCAACTAAAATGGATGCGGAAATGGTAGCTGAATCTTGTGCAGAATTAAAGAAGCTATCTATAGTGATGATGATTATAGGAGCTGTTGGTTTGGTCTTTTACGTCCTGTCGGGGGTAATTGAGGTTTTTGCTAAATTTGGATTTTTGTTGGACGTAATACTTTGGCTTTCTGCTTTTTTATTGGTGTTTGGAATCACCTTTTTCGGTAGTGGAAAGCGTCTTAATAAGCAACTTTTAAACAAAAATTTGGTAAACGTGTACGACTTTTACGACGATTATTTTATGGAAGAATCTTTGGACAACGGAGAAGTTGTGGGCACGGTAAAACATTTTTATAAAGACGTGTATAAGGTTACGCAATCTCAAAATTATCTTTTCGTTTATATCAATAAAGTAAACTTTTTACCCGTGCACGTGGCAGGGATAACCGAAGAAGATTTGACGTATATAAAGTCGAGATTCGAAGCCGTCGGAAAAAAAATCAAAAAGCATATTGCATAATTTACATTAAAACAAGGTGATTTAAAAGCAAAAAAGTTACCAAAGGGTATATATTTTTTATTTTTGGTATTTACAAGTAAAATTCTATATGATATAATATAAACAAGTCGCATAACTATGCAAACACTAAGCGTGGTTGTCGATTTGTTTTTTTGTTAGTAGCAGTGGTTTTAACGGTTTTTGCGTTATTTTTAACTTGGGATTTACTTTGTTTAATAATTAAATATAACTGCTTGTTTTGACCTCTTTACAAACGACGTGTTTTATAATTTTTACAGGAAGGCGATATAGGCTAAAAGTCAAAAGCGTTTAGATTAAGACGAAAACGTCTATCGATTTGGCTTTTAGAGATAAATATATTACACTATTAGAATCGTCTTAAGGAAATCTTTATGGGAATTTATTTTAACGAGCAAACTAAAACTTTTTACTTAGAAACTGCTACTACCAGCTACGTCTTCGGTTTAAACGAAGAGGGTTTTTTAAAACATTTACATTACGGCGGTAAAATAGCAAGAGAAGATATTGGTTCTTTGCAAATAAAAAAGCTTCACGACTGTATATACGATTCGGCTAAAGAGATTTTTTCTCTTGGGCACGATTGTTACGAGTATAACACTTTTGGTTTAGGAGATTACAGAGAAACTTCTTTACGTCTTACATATCCAAACGGAAGCAGAATAAACGATTTTAAATACGTTTCGCATAAGATAACAAACAAAAAACCAATTAAAGGAATGCCCTCTTTAAGGGGTGGTAAAAATCTTGTAATTAATCTTAAAGACGGAGATTACGAGGTTAATTTATATTACGCCGTTTACGAAAAAGAAGATGCTATAACGAGAAGGGTAGAAGTTGTTAATCATTCTAAATCTCCTTTGATTATAAATTCCGTTATGAGCGCTCAACTAGACTTTGACGAAAACGGATTTGATATGGTTTCTTTATGTGGAAGTTGGGCAAACGAAGCAAAAGTAGTAAAAAGCCCGATGACGCAAGGAATACGTCTAATTGACAGTAAAAAAGGGACTTCTTCTCATAATTTAAATCCTTTCGTTGCATTAGCGCGCAAAGGAGCTACGGAGTTTTTAGGCGACGTTTACGGTGTAAATCTCGTGTATTCGGGATCGTTTAAAATAGCGGTAGAAGAAACCGGATATAACACCACGAGATTAATTGCAGGAATAAACGATTGCGATTTTTCTTGGAAACTTTTAAAAGGTCAAACTTTTTCTTCTCCGGAAGCAGTGTTTGTTTATTCTTCTAAAGGTTTTAACAAGATGAGTCAATCTTTCCACGACCTTTATAGGAATTACCTTATAAATCCAAATTTCGTCTTTAAACAGCGTCCTATTCTTCTCAACAATTGGGAGAGTACGTATTTTGACTTTGACAACGAAAAGCTTTGCACCCTTATAGACAAGGCTTCTGCGCTTGGTGTGGATACTTTCGTTTTAGACGACGGTTGGTTTGGTGCAAGAAACAACGATAGAGCAGGGCTTGGAGATTGGTTTGTCAACGAAGAAAAATTAAAAGGCGGACTTAAAACGGTTATAGATCGTTGCAAGATGCGTGGAATAAAGTTTGGGTTGTGGTTCGAGCCGGAAATGGTAAACGAAGACAGCGATTTGTTTAGAACTCATCCCAATTGGGTTATAAGGGCGGGGGATAGAATTATCAACCGTTCGAGAAATCAAGTCGTTTTGGATTTTGCAAACCAAGAAGTCGTCGATTATATAAAGGGCGCAGTTGGGGATATTCTTAAAAACAACGATATTTCTTACGTAAAATGGGACATGAATAGATGTTTATCCGAGTATTCGTCGTTAGTTCTTCCTAAGGATAGACAAGGGGAGCTTATGCATAGATACGTGCTTGGTGTGTACGATTTGGCAGAGTATTTAACGACGGAGTTTCCGGAAGTTTTATTTGAGGGGTGTGCAAGTGGTGGAGGAAGATTTGATCCTGCAATGCTTTACTATTTTCCGCAAATTTGGACGAGCGACAATACCGATGCTGTTTCCAGACAGTTTATACAGTATGGCACGAGCATGTGTTATCCGTTGTCGTCTATGAGCGGACACGTTTCTATATGTCCAAACCATCAAACTTCGAGGGTTACTCCTTTTAAGACGAGATGCGACGTCGCAAGTCTTTGTTCTACCGGTTACGAACTCAACTTTGATCATTTGACAGAAGAAGAACTCGCTATTGTTAAGCAAAATATTGCAAGATACCACGAGATTTCGGATTTGATATTGCGTGGCGACAGTTATCGTTTGGATAGCCCGTTCGAAGGCAATTATTTTACGCAAATGGTCGTTTCTAAAGATAAAGAAGAAGCTTTTGCCGTTTGTGCAAAGATTTTGACGCGTGTACAAGAAAATTACCGTTACGTAAAATTTATCGGCTTAAACGAAGATTATAATTATTACGTAAAAGAAATAGACAAGACGTTTAAAGGTTCTACTCTCGTCAATTTTGGTCTTCCTGCAAAGTTTAATAATTGCGATTTTACAACCGTGTGTTTTACGTTTAAAAGGGTACAATAAATATGATTATATACGATTTGACAAAAGGTTTGTTATCTGCGGAAATTTTTAGGGGAGATCCAGAGCCTTGCGTAAAAAGAATAAAAGAAGCAAACGAAGACGGTTATAATCTTTCAGAAGTATATATGGGCACTCATACGTCTACGCACGTAGACGCCCCTTTGCATTTTATCGAAGGAGGAAACACCGTAGACAAGCTTGATTTGTATTCTCTTTGCGGAAGATGTACGGTCGTGGACGTTGGGGAGGATGCCGACGTCTTGCTTGGCAAAGTTTCTTCTTTACAAAAGAGAATTATCTTAAAAGGAAGAAGTAAATTATCCGTTAAACTTGCAGAAGAATTGGTTGCTTGTGGGGTAAAACTTATTGGTTTAGGGGCGCTTAGCGTAGGAAATAAGTTCAACGTAAAAGCCGTGCACGAAGTTCTTTTATCTGCAGGCGTAGTCATCGTAGAAAATGCTTACGTTACAGAAATCCCCGAAGGAGAATACGACCTTTATTGTTTGCCTTTAAAAATAGAAGGGGCGGACGGTTCTCCCGCACGTATGATTGCAGTTAAAAATTAACTGCCATGGCTAAAATTTAAAAAACATATTGACAAAGTTTACCGTTTGTGGTAAACTTTTTCTATAATCAAAACATCAAAAGGGAAATGTTATGGATATTATTAAGATTAAGCAAGAAAAATTAAAACGTGGATATACTAATAAAGATTTATCAGAAAAAACGGGAATACCACTCGGTACGATAAATAAAATATTGAGCGGACATACCAAGAGCATAAAGTCTCAAACGTATGCAAAAATTGTTAAAGAACTCTTTAAAGAAGAAGTTTGTAACTGCGATTTTAACGAGGAGTTTTATGGGTTTATAAAGTGTTGTTCGGCTCAATCCGACGTAAAGGTCGGAGACGTAGAATACAACGTTAAAAATATAATAAATAAGATAGAGTCGCTAGAAAAGTTAGGGGTTAGTCTTGCGGTTTTTCCGGAGCTTAGCGTAAGCGGTTATACTTGCGGGGATTTGTTTTTTAATTATACCTTGCTTAAAGCGGTAGAAAAAGGTTTATTAAAAATTGCCCAAGTTACCAAGGATTTTAATATGTTGATTTTTGTCGGTGCACCACTTGTTAAGGACGGAAAGTTATACGATTGTGCCGTTGCTATCAACAAAGGAAGTATTATTGGCGTTGTTCCTAAAGAAACAGTGGACAATTACGCTTGCAAAGAATCTAGATGGTTTTCTTGTGCCCCAATCGGAAATTCTTTAATAATTATAGGCGACAAGCAATATCCGTTTGGCAAAAACTTAATATTTAAAGACGTAAATTGTTTGCAGTTTACGGTTGGGGTAGAAGTAGGTAACGACAAAGACTCTTGTATAAGTCCTGCGCAAAGGGCGTGTTTAAACGGTGCAAACGTAATAGTAAATTTGTCGGCAGAAGAAGAACTTGTAGGGCTTGACGAATATCGCAAAAACTTAGTTTCGGCGTTTAGTAAAAAATGCAAATGCGCTTACCTTTACAGTGGGGCAAGCTCTGGGGAGTCGACGGCAGAAGGAGTGTACGGCGGCAAAAAAATTATTGCCGAAAACGGTAAAATTTTATTTGAGTCGCAAATCTTTAGTGGTAAGGACGTAATAGCCGACGTAGACGTGGAGTTTATCGAAAACGAAAGACTTAAAAATTTCCAAACGACAGATAAGACGGAGTTTGATTTTTTAAACTTTGACGCTTGTAGAGAAAACTGTTTAACGAATAGAAGTTTTGATAAAACGCCGTTTATAGCAAAGACTGAAGCGGAAGAAAAATCGAGAGCAAAATTTATTATAGACGTATTGACTTACGCATTAAAAAAGAGAATAGAGCATATAAACTGTAAGACGGTCGTTTTAGGCGTGTCGGGAGGATTAGATAGCACCCTTGCTCTTATCGTTGCAGAAAAGGCAATTAAGCTTGCGGGGAGACCTTCTAAGGATATAATTGCGGTTACTATGCCTTGTTTTGGAACGACCAAACGAACTAAATCCAATGCGGAAAAAATGTCGGAGGCTTTAGGGGTAACCTTTAAGACTGTAGATATAACGCAGGCGGTCAAAGTTCATTTTAACGATATAGGACACGACGGAGTAACGACGGATATCACTTACGAAAACGCTCAGGCGAGAGAACGAACGCAAGTTCTTATGGATATTGCAAACGCAATGGATGGGATAGTTATCGGTACGGGAGATTTAAGCGAGTCCGCTTTAGGCTGGGCTACTTACAACGGAGATCATATGTCTATGTACGGCGTTAATTCGTCGATTCCTAAAACGCTTATAAGAAGCCTTATTTCTTACGAGGCAGAAAGAACTAAAAACATAAAACTTGCAGACTGCTTAAAAGACGTTTTAGACACCCCCGTAAGTCCGGAATTAATCCCTGCCGAAGAAGAAAATATAAAACAAAAGACAGAAGATATCGTCGGCCCTTACGAACTCCACGACTTCTTTATATATAATTTTGTAAGAAGGGGATATTCACCTAAAAAATTATTTGTCGTAGCCTTAAAAGCATTTAAAGATTGTTACAAAGCAGAAACTATTTACAAGTGGTTAAACGTCTTTATAAGAAGATTTTTCGTACAGCAGTTTAAGCGTTCGTGTATGCCGGACAGTGCAAAGACGGGCAGTGTAAATCTCTCCTCTAAATCGGGTTGGGTAATGCCGAGTGATGCTACAAGAAATTTGTGGATAAAAGAGTTAGAAGAACTTAAAGAAAAACTTTGCGATTGCTAATTCGTTTACAGACGATCTTATACTCTAAGATGCGTTTGCAAGTTTTATTGACAAGCGTACCTTTATGGAAATTTTTATCTAAAATAAAAGACGCAAATTTTACGTTAGTGTGTAAGTCGCAAATAAAAATTAAATACTTTTATGAAAAAAATTATCAAAGGAGGTAGTGTATGAAGATAGATAAATTTTTAGAAATAGTCAATTTGTTCGAAAAATTAAAGACACATACAAGACATGCGTATCATGCAAACGGGACAAAAGAAACCGTCGCAGGACATTCGTGGAGAATTTCTGCAATGGCGTATTTTTTAAAAGACGAGTTTCCTGAGGCAGATATAAATAAAGTTATACTTATGTGTGTAATGCACGATATAGGAGAAATTTTTACCGGGGATATACCCGTGTTTAGAAAGACGGAAGCAGACGAAGTAGAAGAAAAAAATCGCATAGACGAGTTTATTGCTTCGTTGCCTTCTCCTTACGATAAAGATTTAAAAGAATTGTTTTTAGAAATGGAAGAAAACGTAACTTTAGAATCTAAAATTTACAAAGCTTTAGATAGGGTAGAAGCTATGATACAACATAACGAAAGCCCCTTAAATACGTGGGATATAAACGAATATAAATTTAGTCAAACGTATGCAGAAGACAAGATGGGATTTTCGGATTATTTTGAAGCTTTAAGAGAACGTATTGCCGAAATTTCCATAGAAAAAATGGGCAAAGAAAACGTAGAAAAATATTTAAAATAATTAATTGTTAAAAAG
>JAZNFL010000266.1:0-2726 GCA_045589135.1 Christensenellaceae bacterium | reverse complement strand
AAAAACCCCCTAACCAAACGTTTGGTTAGGGGGTTTTATGTCGTCTTTACAAAACACGTCGCCTTTAAACCTTTCTAAAACGCCAAAATAATAAATTGCAACACAAAACTAAAAACGATATTAACTATAAGTTTTTATGCTTATGGCAAATATGGTTTATCCATCAACTAAACTATATTTTTTATTGCCACAACTTAAATAATTAAAATTATTTTATTTAGAAATCTCTTTTCTTTTTACCACAAAAAGCATAACAGCAAACGCCAACAAGCATATAAATCCACTTGCACTTGCGGAAGAACCGCATCCTTTTTTACCTTGGCTATCCGAAGGTTTTTGAGATTCCGTGTCCGTAGTAGGTTCGGAAGGAGTTTCGCTTTCGGAAGGAATTTCTGAAGGAACTTCTGATTCGCTTGGCTCTTCGGATTCGGAAGGAACTTCTGATTCTTGTGGTGGCTCGGGTTTTGTAACGAGAGCTTGCATTGCTTTGTTTAATTGCGCAACACTTTCGTCCACTTGTTGTTGAGTAGCATTGTCGTCCGCTTGAACTTCTTTAGCCATAGATAATGCTTGTTGTAACGCTTGATAACTCTCTTGAGTGTATTCTTCTGAACTTATTTGTTCTGCTTGCATCAAAAGATTTGTCAATTCTGATTTATCAACGGCTAATTTCACTTCTTCGGTAACCTTAAAGTTGTCAAAACGAGATAACGTATATTGCGAACGCAATCCTACACCATAAGTGTTTTGTTCGTCCAATTGATACGTCATTACAGGAACTTTTCCTCCATCGACAAATACCGCTATAGTATTATTTTTTACTACTGCTTCTATAGATATTTTTGATTCGTTTATAACAAGCCCTTGACTACTTGCGAGGCAACCGTTATAACCACTCGAGCAACTAAATCTGAAGAGTTTGATAATATATTTATCACTGTTTTCTAACGCTTCCACGTGTACGTTATAAGCGTCGATTCTATCCGTCGCATTTTGAACGTTTCCACAAATAAGATATATACCGGAATTTATTCCAACACCTTGCTGTACTTCGATATCTACACTTACTTTAAAGTTTTGCATTTGGGTGTGTTCTTTAAGAATAATTTTATATTCGGTATCTTTATTCGTAACAAGTTTTCCGTCTAAAACGTTTATCGATTGCTTTGGCGAACAATTTATAAAATCTTCCATACCGCTGTTAAAATCGTAAACATCTTCTTCTCCGTCTATCTCGAATAATTGCGAACTCTCAACAAAGTTAAGTTGGGCATCATCAAGATATACGATATCTTCCGTATCCCCTTCGTGTCTAACACCTAGTTGAATAGTCGTACCTTTTTCTAGAATGAAGTTAAGAGAATTAAGAATAAATTCTTGACTTTCTTCTACTTCTTTTTCTACAATTATTTCTCCACTTATAGCATCTCTTACAAACACCGTTGCACAACCACTTAAAAGCTTGGTATAGACGTTAAATCTATATTCTCCATACGTATTGTATAAACCTTGGAAAAGTTCTCCTTTACCTTTTATATAACCCGCATAATTATCTACTTCGATAAGTTCTTTAGTGTCTACCGTAACGGTATTTTTTCTTCCTACTTTTTCTACTCCGACCTCTCCGTTTTCTTCTGGTCTTTCGGACCAATAGCAAAGTCCGGTTGTCCACGTTGTTTCGTCAAGGAAACCTTCTCCTTTATGAACGTCTTTATCGAAATCTCCGTTTATAAATTCAGAAGAAGCATATATAGTTCCTTTTATATCATCGTAAACAATTTTATTTGTCATTTGAAGCGAAATATTATTTAACGTCGTATTAAATTCCGCCAAATAAACGTTGTTATAAAAATATACGTCCTTTACAGCACAGTAGTTTTTATCTTCCGTTTGAGAATACGTGTAAAGAGCACTCCAACCATAGAAAGGATCGTCCGGCCAAGTTCCAGAAGACTTATGTCCACCAAGAGCACAGTCGAATATATGAATATTTCTTGTCTCTTGATAATAAGCGTTTACTGCCGCAACACCCCAAGGCATCCACGATATACCAAATCCACCAAACAAATAACTATGTCTTATAACTATATTTTCGGTTGCATTATTTTCTCCCGGCTTAGTTGGGCGGTAAAACTGACCTCTTTTATCCTCGTAAGCAGTACATATTCCTACAGAGTCATCGCTGGTATAAGTAAAACATCTATCAATCGTAAGATTTTTACAACTTGTAACGGTAAATCCGTCAGCAGTTACGTTTACAGCTTGTTTTTCTTTTAAATTGCCTACGTAAACGTCGTTGTTAAAACTCATATAACAATGCCAACAGTTACTGCGCATCAACGTTAAATCAGTTATATCTATGTGAGAAGAACTATATACACAAATCGGTATTTGTTTAACACGACTACTTTGTCCTACGGCTAAGCCCGGATCTCCTACAAAATATAACGGATCTTCTTTTTCTCCGCCGGCGTCGTTCATACGGATTGTTCCTTTACCGGTTAATCTGACGTTTTCTTTTCTGTCTATAAATATCATAGGCAAATGAACCGTAGAATAACTTGTACACCAAACTAATCCATCAATCGAAATATCGTGCAAATAAGAAACGGTATCAAACCCTCTTTGTCTTATAGGTACGGTCTTGTTGAGCTCTTCTTCTCTTTGAGATTGCCATAACACTGCGTTTTCTTGTATCTCGAACTCGAGATTAGAACAAAGTTTTA
>JAZNFL010000265.1:0-2543 GCA_045589135.1 Christensenellaceae bacterium | reverse complement strand
GTTGGAATTTATCAAGAACACTCATGTAAGACGGCTTAATATTTACTAAACTGCTGGTATCCAACTGTTCAGAAATATCAAAAACTGCCTTTTCTGCTTTAGCCAAAGACTCTTCGCTATCGGTGCTTGTCCGAGCATCTTTGTTAATCTCGTCTGCAGCTCTTATAAGCCTACGCAAAATACCGTCTCTTTTTACTATGTCGAGATAAAAAGAATAATTTGATGCGGAAGGCACGGAAGACGCTATACTTGCGAGATATTGCATACCACCTGCTTTTTCTAAAACGAAAGACTTTTCCATAGAATCCGAAAGCGTTACGATATCTATGGGTTTATTCATTGCCGAAATATTGGTCATCGCTTCAAAAATAAGCTTATGGGACGCAACGTAAAAGTCGTCGATACGGAGTTCCGACATTATATCTATTTGTAATTCTTGATCGATTATTATACAACCGAGAAGAGATTGCTCTGCTTCGAGATTGTACGGCATCGAATTAATTTTATCAAGTGCCATAAATTCCTCTTGCGGTAAAAACACCGTGTTTTATTCTATATTTTCAAATTCTTCGAGTGCGTTTTTAAAAGATTTCATACAAGCGTCGAAAGCGTCAGTCTTCATAAGGTCAACACCTGCGAGTTTTAACAATTCAACGGGGCTATCGCTTCCGCCGGAAGATAAAAATTTAAAATAATCGTCCACTGCAGGTTGTCCTTCGCTGTAAATTCTTTCTGCAATAGAAACCGCACTTATAATGCCCGTTGCATACTTATAAACGTAAAAACCTCTGTAAAAATGTGGAATTCTCGCCCATTCGTAAGCTATTTCCGGATCAGAAACAACAGATCTTCCGTAATATTTTTTGTTTAAATCGTGATATACTTTGCAAAGAGCGTCGGTTGTTAAAGGCTGACCGTTTTCCGCCATATCGTGTGCAACGTACTCAAATTCTGCAAATTGAGTTTGTCTAAACAGCGTACCTTTAAGCGTATCCATATAATAGGATAAAAGATATTTTTTAAGCTTTAAATCGGTAGTGGTCTTTAAAAGATGTTTAATAAGCAATATCTCGTTTACCGTACTTGCAACTTCTGCAACGAAAATCTTGTAATCCGCCTTTTCTTGAGGTTGATTTCTTTCGGAAAAATAAGAATGCATTGCATGTCCAAGTTCGTGAGCAAGAGTAAAGACGTTGCTAGTCGTTTGTTGATAATTTAAAAGTACGTACGGGTGTTTAAGTCCGTAAACGCTTATGCTGTATGCTCCACTTCTCTTACCTTGGGTTTCTTCTACGTCAATCCAACCGTCGTCGTGTGCTTCTTGCAATAAAGCTTGATATTTTTCTCCTAAAGGAGCAAGACCTTCTTTTACGATCTTAAACGCTTCTTCGTAATCGACCTTGATATCTGCGTTTTCTACTAATGGAGTATAGATATCGTACATGTGGAGAGTTTTGTATCCCAAAATCTTCTTTCTGTCTTTTACGTATCTATGAAGAAGAGGAAGGTTTTTATTTACGCTTTTTAAAAGGTTTTCATAAACCTTTACGTCGACGTCTTCGGAAGCCATAGCCTTTTCTAAGCTAGAAGAATACTTTCTTGCTCTTGCCAAAAATACGTCTTTGTCGACGTTTCCAGTGTAAATTGCCGTAATGGTATTTTTAAGTCCCATATAAGCTTTGTAATACGCTTGGAAAGCAGCTTTTCTTACCTTTCTGTCTTCCGATTGTAACAACACGCCGTAGAGTCCGTGAGAAAGTTTTACGTTTTCTCCGTTGACTTTTATGGTAGGATATGGGAAGTCTGCGTTATCGAGCATAAAGAATACGTTTCTATATCCTCCGAAAACTTTACCCCCTTGAGATAAAATCTCTTCGGTTTCTTTGCTTAAAACGTGTGGTTTGCTCTTTATAATTCCTTTAAGAGTGTAATCGTAATCGGCAAACTTTTCATCTTCTATAAAAGAATTGAGAACTTCTACCGGCAAACTCGTAAGTTCCGGAGTTATAAACGCAACGTTTGCAGAAAGACGCATTTCGAGATCGTCCATTCTTGACATCAACGCATTGTATTCGGATACTCTGGTATCTTCGTCGTGCTTCATAAAAGCGTAAACACCAAGTTTATTTACGTCTAACGAAACCTCGTTAAGCTTGTTTAAGCACTCTAAAAGCTTTTCTGAATTAGAAAGTTTACCTTCGTAATCAGAAAAATCTAACTTTTTAGAAACTGCTTCGTAAGTTTCTTCCCATTGAGCTTGAGTTTGAAATATATCTTCGGTTTTCCACTTGAGATTTGAGGACACTTCCGATCTTTCTTTTGCCATAATTTATAACCTCCTGATTTAAGCAACGCTCTTTTAGTTTGATCTACCTTACAAAACGACCTTTTATTTAAAAATATCGTCGCTATGTATATCGTAAGCTGTAAGAACGTTAGAATATTTTTTATAATATACTTTATCTCCCTTTTTAAAATTAGGGACAATTTTTTCCACGTCAAAATAAACGGATATCTCGTAATACTCGTGTTGTTTTTCTGAC
>JAZNFL010000264.1:0-5922 GCA_045589135.1 Christensenellaceae bacterium | reverse complement strand
CAAACGTGCCGAATTTTCCTGCCTAATCGTTTAAAACCTTTCTTGTAATAAACAGCGATTGACACGGTTTAATTAAGCCTTTTTATCTCGTCTAAAAGTCGTGCATGCAAAAGTAAAAATTTTTTCTTTTGCAATAAAACTAAAAATAAAAAACTATAAAAACAAATAATCTTTACCAAACTATTTGTAAAAACTATTATCTTTTATTTATAGTAACTTTTAGATTATGTAGAAACTATTTTACCGTCTAAAAAATGTTTTTTAAAGACTACGGAGATTTCTCCGTAGTCTTAACGAATTATAAACCTTCGTTTAACGCCGTGAGAAGTTCTTGAAGGTCGATATTATGAACGACCGCAGCTTCTTCTAAAGTTTCTCCGTGTGCTATAGCACAACCTAAACAATGCATTCCTCTTGCCAAGAGAATTTCTCCTGCGTTAGGATTGAGATTGATTGCTTCTGCAATAAGTGTTTGTCCTGTGATTTTGTTTTCCATTTTTATTTCTCCTTTAAGCGGTTTTCCGCTATGTAAATTTTTAACTATTTTAATTATCCCATCCATGATGGGTTTTTGTAAGCTTACGCTAAAAATTTCTTTATTTTTTATTAATGATTGATTAAAACGTCTTTAGCGTTTTAGATACGAGCCCATCAATGATGGGGTTTTGTAGGCTGGCGCTAATAATTTCTTTATTTTTTATTAATGATTGATTAAAATGTCTTTAGCGTTTTAGATACGAGCCCATCCACGATGGGTTTTTGTGGGCTTGCGCTAATAATTTCTTTATTTTATATTTTTAACGGCTTAGATGCGAGCAAGACGAGGCTCTCGAAATTTGACGGCTGAGATAGACCTACTTGGTCATCGAAGTCGGCAAATTGAGAAGTAACGACGTATTGCGACGTATATAAGACGTTAAAAAAGTTTGGTTCCACACTCCGGACAGAACTTAGCCCCACTACTTACTTGAGCTCCACATTCGGGACAAAATTTGTTTGCTGCCATTTTTTCTCCACATTCGGGACAAAATTTTGCGGTGGAAGATATTTGAGCGTTGCACGATGGGCACGTCTTGGTGTTTTGGGGTTGAGAATTGCCGTTATTTGGCTCGTTTTGGATTTGCTTAGGTGTTTGTTCTTGTGTTTTAAAAGCGTCTGCAAATGCCGTTCCTAAGCCCATGCCTGCACCCATTCCAACTCCGGCACCCATAAACATTCCTGCAGAACCGGGGTTTTTAGCGGCTTCCTTCATGGATTCTGCTGCGGCAACCTTCATCATGACGTCCGTCTTATCGCCTAAAATTCCGTATCTGCTTCTTTCGTCTATGTACTTTTCGACTTCCGGCGGAAGAGAAACGTTTTCTATAATGAGATTAGTGAGCTTTAAGCCGATTTCTTTAAATTTGTTTTGAACGTTTTCTTTAATGGCGTTATTAAACTCTACGGTATTTGCCGCCATATCCATAACGGAAAGTTTGCTCTCTGCCACTGCGTCCGTTATATAAGAAACGAGCATTGATCTGAGATATTCTTGAATATCATCCGTTCTAAACGAAGAACTCGTGCCGAAAAGCTCTTGAAGGAACTTATCCGCATTGTCCTTATCTATGGCAAAAGCATAAGAACCAAAGCTTCTGATTCTTACAGGACCAAAGCTTGGATCGCTTATTAAAATAGGATTTGCCGTGCCCCATTTTAAATTGGTAAACTGCTTTGTATTGACGAAATAGACGTCTAAAGTTATAGGAGTCTCGAAAGCGTACTTCCAAGAAGCAAGTTTGGTTAAAATAGGTATAATGTCCGTTTTAAGCTCGTACAAACCCGGATTAAAAATATCGGCAATTTTACCCTTATGTACGAAAATGGCTATTTGCGATTCTCTTACGGTAAGAGTGGATTTGTTGTTTAATTCTCTACCGTCGTTTTTTAAAGGAAATTTATATACTATGGTGTTGGACGTATTATCCCCTTGCCATTCTATATTAAATCTAAATAAATCTCTTAATCCCATATTGACCTCCGATTTGTCAAATATACGCCGTGTTATGTTCAAAACGTTAATTCGACCTTATTATAAGAAAATTATACGCAAACACGCCGTTTTTTATTATTATAGCACACCAACCGATTATTGTAAACATTTTTGCAAATTTTTTACCTTAAAAGCCTTCCTTAAAATACAAGGAAGGCTTTTATAGATTATTTTATTAAATGTTTTCTAATAACTTGATAAATTCCGGAACGAAAACTTGAGCGTAACACTCCAATTGCGGGTGGAGATTATCGCTTTGCATATAAGCAGGAACTTTGATATATTCTGCGTTAAACACGTCTAAAATGCTAACCGCTCCTTCCCACTTTTCTTCTATTTGTCTTAACGTTCCGTTAGCGTACGTTTCGTACTTGGCGTAATTGCCCCACGCCTTATTTAAAGGACAGGTAAATACCACTACTTTTATGTCGGGACATCTTTCTTTTGCGTAAGCTATAATATACTCTATTGCTCCCGTAATTGTCGTTTTGTCCATATCTGCGGAATTTACGGAATTGCTTATTTGTCCGTACGGCACGTTGTTAGAAAAATCGTTTGTTGAAAGTTGTACTACCAAAACGTCGGGGTTTTGGGTAAAGTCGAGATTTGTAATACGCTCTACGTAAGAATTGTTTCTTCCGCTGGCAATTGCTAAGTTCGTGCCGGATATAGCTTCCTTTTTATACTCGTTACCCGTCAATCTTGCCGTTAAATCCGCAAAAGACGTTCCGTCGGTATTTCCGCCGTGACCTCTCGTTATAGAAGATCCGAGATAATATATCGTCTTTTCGCTTATTGGGTGAGCGTTTAATTTTTGATATCCGTAAATACTCGAAGTCTTTACGTTTAAATAATCTATCTTGAGATTGAGCTTATGAGAATCGGCTCCAAGATGAGTAAACGTTATATATTCTTGTCCCGTTACCGTCTTGATTTTTTGGGTGAGTTCTTTAGAAGCGACGTCGCCACGGACAGAAGTTCTGTATAAATGATTGATACTTAAAGAAGTTATGGTCTTTTCTCCTCCGCCGTCTATGGTCAAAAGATACATTCCGTCTTTAAACTTTATAGTATATTGATGTTCCGTGCTAAGAGTTGCAAGAGGAACGTCCCAACAGTAGTTGGCGTAAGTCGTACCTATACATACGCCTAAAAACATAACTTGATTGCCACCGTAGACGCCAAGGTATATTCTGCCGTCCAAGCCGGAAGCAAAACTCGTCAAAAGTTGGCCAACGCCACTGCCGCTTGGCATAACAGTCGACTTAAAAGAAATCTCCCAAGAAGAGTTTTCTGTTACGGGAAGAACCACTTCGTCGTTGAGCGCCATAACTGCGTTTGTAAAGGTAAGAGTTGCGTTTTTAGAAGAAACAGAACCCGTAACTATATCGGCATCGCAGTTTTTGCCGTAAGATATTATGCTGTATTCTTTAGAAGAAGCGAGATTGCCGGAAGCAATATCTTCTATCCATTGTTGTTCCGAACCCGTGTACCAAGAGTTGTTGTCAACAAAAATTTCGTATGCAGACTTTCCGTTTTGTCCGTCCTTACCCGATTTTATATCCGTCTTTACGTCGTTAATAATCAAATATCCGTCCTCGCTCATTGTTACTTTAATTTCTGTGTTTCCTCCGCCACATGCCGTCAATCCCAATACAGACACCGAAGCGCATAAACACGCTATAATTTTTGTTAATTTACTCATTTTGCCCTCCGTCAATATACTCAGCAAACTGCAATTTGCTTATAGCAATATTATAAAACACTACAAACGGTATGTCAATATTTTTTTGTAAAAAAGTTAGGATTATGCACTTTTTTGCTTGTTTAATCGCCGATTTTACAAATCTAACGTCCCTTATTGTTGACAACCACCCTAAGACAAGTTCAATCCCAAAACAACATAAGAAAAACGGCCTGCTTTCGCAGACCGTTTTGTCTTACATTAGTTACTTTCGTAACGAAATCGACTAACAATCGATTAGTTCTTATTCTTCTTCTTCATCTGGAAGAGGAATAATAGGAGTTTGATAAGAAGTAACTATTACGTCAGTTTCTTCCATCTTGAAAACTTCAATATCAGCCTTGATGTACTTTTTCATAATTTATCTCCTTTTAATTGTTATGCAAAGTATGCGTTTGCAGCTTCTTCGTAAAGGTAGAGACCTTTAAGAGCTCTTCTTAATTGCTCATTGTAAATTTCAGGTTGAGCAAGAGCGGAATCGATATAGTGGATAACGCTGTAGTTTACGGTGAGGATCTTGTCGTCTACGAAGTTACCTTCTTCGTAAATTCCGTTATCGTCTTTCTCGTAAACGTTAAGAGTGAAGACTCTATCGAGATCTGCTGCTACGATGTGGGCTACGTCTACGTAGAATACGTTGTTGCCGTAAGCTTCTGCCTTATGAGCGTGTTCGATAATACTATCATCGTAATCGTTGAGAGTAAATACGAATGCTTCGTTTACTGCTTCTGCAGTCGTGTAACCTTCTATCGTCAAGTAGATACGAATAGTTGTTACGTCTTGCATGAGAAGAGATATACCGTGTACGCTTACGCCGTCTTGTTCGTTGTAATCGATTCTCATCTTAGACGTTCCTAATTCTTGCTTCATTTGTGCTTTGATTTCGGCAAGCTTATCGTCAACCTTTTCGATCGTTACTGCTTCGATGTGTTCGCAAGTACAATTTTCGTCAATGGTCATAGCGAGGTCTTCGGTATTTACGTTGAAGTAAAGTTGTGCGTGCGCTCCGTAGTGAAGCATTGCAAACATAAGTTGATAAAGTTCGCTATCTTCAGAGTTTGCAGCCATTACAGCGTTTGCATATTGCTTAACGTCTGCCGTTCTCGTCTTACTTACTGCGTCGTCGTTACCGTTGAAGATTTGGAGTCTGTAGTTAATAGTAAGTTCTGCTGCTGCAACTTTAATAGAGAATCTGTATTTTCCGTCAACAACGTCTGCGTCTGCTACCATGATAGTTTCTACTACTTCGCCTACGGTTCCGTCTTCTGCTACTTGAGTGAAGGTTGCGTATGCGTTTTCGTCAGCGATAACTTCTTCGGTGAGTTCTGCAAAGAAGTTGAATTGGATAATACCGTCTAACGACAAGTTGTACTCTACGATCTTAGAAAGTTCTACTACCGTATAGTTGCCCTTTTGAGTGTTCTTGATACAATCGTATCCGTCTACACAATATTCGCTAGGAATATCTTGTGAATACGTACCGCCGGTTACTGCGTAATTGATACCGAGTAATGGAGCGGAAGATTCGTCTTCTTCGTCGGTAGTGAAGAATTCACCATCGGTAATTACTACTTTTGCTTTATATCCGTCGAAGCTGTTTACTACACAGTAAGCTCCGTTGAAGATACCGCCGTTGATAGTAACCGTACCGTTGAAGGCACCTATCATATAATAGTTACCTGCGTCTGCGTTGAATTCTCCTCCGTTGATGGTAAGACCACCCGTACAAGAAGTGCTGAGACCAAATCCGTACATGCCGGTGATTTCTACAGAACCTTCTCCTTCTACGGTAAGGTTGCCGTAAATTACTACTGCGTAGTTGTCGAGTGCAGGAAGCGTAAGAACCTTTCCGTTAAGGTCGATAGTTACGTTGCCTCTTACTACGAGTTTGTCGGTCAATTGTACGTTGCTTAAAAGTTCTACGGTTGCGCTTTCAAGAGTTTCTGCATAAGCAAATGCTGCTTCTGCTTCTTCGAACAAGAATTGTTCGTATTCGCCCTTGATTATTGCTTCGAAGGTAAGTTCGTTTTCGAGTGCTTCGTCCATTAATGGCATTGCTACTTCGAATACGTTTTCGCCTTGTCCTTGTAATACGCAAACGTTATTTAAGTATGCGATATAGTTACCGCCGAGTTGTGCTTTTTGT
>JAZNFL010000263.1:0-8362 GCA_045589135.1 Christensenellaceae bacterium | reverse complement strand
CCTTCTCAACAACGACTGGATCGACGACTGGGCTGGCGTATTAAACGGCGAAGTAAGAAACGGTAAGAAAACTATCGAACAATTCTACACTTGTAACGAATTTACTAAGACTTACAATATGCTTAAGGCATACACTAAGGCTGACAGATAATTAATTAACTCGGTGCCGTCCGAAGTCGGCTTCGGACGGCATTTATAAAACATCGGACATCAGTCCACAAAAAGGGGAAAACCTATGAGTTTGGACAGGGTTTACAAAAATAAAATAACTTATAATAAAAAAGAAAATATTGCGGGTACCGCCATGGCGATAGTACCTGTAATAGGTTTCTGTTTGTTTGGTCTTATCCCGATGATTTTAGCTATCGTAATGGCGTTTATAGATATGGATAACTACATGTTCGAAGGCGCACATTGGGTTGGTTTAGATAACTTTAAATACGTTATGAGTTGGGAACACATGCCAAACGGCGGAAAGTTCTTTATGACATTAAAAAACACAGCAATAATGGCTTTGTCAATGCCTATTTGTCTTGTGCTTTCTCTTTTAATAGCTTTCTTTTTAACTAAAGACGTAAAGGGTAAAAAGATTTTCAGATCGATATACTTTATTCCTTACGTTTGTAGTAGTATAGCTATTTCTCTTGTATGGAGACAAATATTCTTAGGTCAAAGCTACGGTATATTAAATGCAATGCTTGGCAAGACAAACGCCAACGCAATAAGATTCTTAGAAGATCCTAAATACTTTTTACCTTCAGTTATCATAGTAGGTATTTGGGGCGGAACGGGTTACAGTATAGTTCTTTTCTCGGCGGCGCTCACAAACGTAAACACTGCTTATTACGAAGCAGCCAAGGTAGACGGAGCAAATGCCTTCCAGTCTTTCTGGAACATAACTATACCGGCTATTTCTCCTACGATCTTCTATTTGCTCGTAACAGGACTTATTGGTGCGTTACAAGAATTTGCTAGACCGCAGACGTTACTTTCTTCGGGTATGAGTACAACGCCCGGACCTAACAGTCAAGGTCTTACGACGGTTTATTATTTGTTTAACTTATTATGGAGTAACAGATGGTGTCAGGCTGCAGCAGTAGCTTGGGTACTTGCTATAATAATTTTAATTATAACCATAATAAACTTTACAGTATCCAAGTATTGGGTAAGTTACGATTAAGAGGAGGACTAAAAAATGGAAGAAAATAAAGAATTAATCCAGGAAGACGTCATTCTTGAAGAATCGCAACAAAACAGCGGTGCGCAAGCCGGTGGAATAAACGGTACTATTTATAAAACTGCAGAAGAACTTGCTTTAGCAAAGAAGAAAAAAGACCCATGGGTTATAGCAGGTAAAGTAGGTATTTATACCGTACTCGTACTTTTTGCTATTTGGACGCTTTTCCCGTTCTTAGTAGTTTTAAGTATTTCGTTTAAGACAAGAAGACAAGCAGTTTCTGCGGACTTCTCGTGGCTTCCTGATCCGTTTACTCTCACTGCTTATAAAGAAGCATTAACTAAGTATAGAGGACTTAGATCGGCGGGTGCTCATTCTAAACTCGTAATGGGCTTCTTCGTTACGTTGGGCGTAGTAATACCTCCTACGATTCTTGGTCTTTTTACTTCTGCAATGAGTGCTTTTGCATTTGCAAAACTTAACTTTAAGAACAAAAATTTCTACTTTTCGTTCTTGCTTATGACGATGATGATTCCAGGAACGATTATGACGGCTCCTTCTTTCCTCATCTATACTATTTTAGGTTTAGAACAATCGGTATTCCCGTTGATGGTTCCGGGTATGTTTGGTGCGGCAACTTGCGTATTCTTTATGCGACAGTTCTACTCCGGTATACCGACGGACCTTATAGAGGCGGCAAAGCTGGACGGTATGGGATTCTATAAGATGTTCTTTAGCATCATGGTTCCACTTTCTCTTTCGGCATTGTTTGCTCAGGGTATACTCGGATTTATAGGTGGTTACAACGACTACTTTGGTCCGTACCTCTATTTATCAAACGCTCAGTATCCTACGTTGCAAGTTGCTCTTGCGGGACTTTCTGATCACTTTGGTAGTAAGCCTAACAACATCATGGCAGGTGCGGTTATCGCTCTTGCTCCTACTATTGCTATTTACCTCGTAGCACAAAAATACTTTATCGAAGGTATTGCAACCTCCGGTATGAAGTTATAATTATTATAAGGAGATAAATAATGAGAAAAAGCAGAATTTTCGGTTTGCTTATGGCAATCGTAATGATTTGTTCTTGTTTTGCAGGTTGTGGCGATGATAACAAAAACAACAATAACAACAAGCAAGCATTCGACTACGAATCTTACAACACCGTAAGTACTACCGAATACAACAAAAACTTATTCTATTTAAATACGTTAGACTTCCAAGTTGCTGACCCTACCGTTATCTATATCGATGACGAAGACAGTACAGAATTCGGATATTTCTATGCGTATGGTACTTCCGACCTTATCGGTTGTAACGGTTTCCAATGCTGGAGATCTAAAGATATGACCAACTGGGAAGACATGGGCGTTGCTTTAAAGCCTGACTACACCAACACTTGGGCGTACGTTAACTACTGGGCTCCGGAAATTATTTACGATCCAGAAATGGAATTGTATTTACTTTTCTACAACGCTTTCCATATCGATACAGATAACACAATTCCTTATATCAGCGTAGCAGTAGCAGAAGAACCATACGGTCCTTTCGTTATGCCTGGCGAAATCGGTATAAGAGACTATTACGGAAACGCTATCGAAGCAACTCAACCGGTTTACGACTTCGCTGCTCATTCTAACGGATTGTTCAGAGATTGTATAGACGCTTCTCCGTTTATCGATCCTGTTTCTGGCGAAAAATATTTATATATGTCTAACTTTGGTGGTAGCCAACCGGGACAAAACATCTACGGTGTTAAGCTTTTAGACTGGTTTACTCCAGACTATACTACCATTACTCAAATGACCAGAAATCGTTACATCGATATGACTTCTACGGAAAAACTTCCGGAAGAAAGCACCGGTGTAAACGAAGGTCCTTTCATGGTATACGACGAAGAAACCGAAACTTATATGATGACTATATCTATTTTCGGATATACAGAATCAGCATATAGAGTAAGACTTGTAACTTCTAAGACCGGTCCTTTAGGAAAGGTTGACGAATCCGATCCTAACGAAGTAAGCGACTTTAAAAAGGTAGACGCTAACAAGGGTGGTTTTGTAATTTATACGGAAGACCAATGGAACAGCATGGCTTCTGCTGGTCACCACTGCTTCGTAAGAGTAGGAGAGGAACTTTTCATAGCTTACCACACCTTCTTTAACAGAAACAGTATAGACGAAGGTAGAGCAATAGCAGTAGACAAGATTTACTTCTCTAAAAACGAAGACGGCGAAAAGATTATGACGGCTAACGGCCCTACGTATTCTTATCAACCACTTCCTACCGAAATAACCGGATACCACAACGTTGCTACCGAAGCAACTATTACTACCAATAACCTTCAATCCGGATCTGACTTAAAAGTTCTTAACGACGGAAAGATCAAGATTCACTCTATGTTTAACGACTACGTAGAAGAATGTTACTTTAACGAAGGTAATACTACTATTACGTTAAAGTTTGACGATTTCGTAAACACCAGAGCGGTTATGGTTTATAACTCTATCGATTACGATACCAACTTCCAAAAGATCGACAAGATCGAACTCGATTATAAGACTTCTAAAGGCACTGCAACTGCAGTTGCTACCAACATTGTTTACGACGACGCTCACTACATCAAGAGCCAAGACGTAAAGAACCCTGGTGGTGCAGCTTTAATCGAATACGATACTCTTGCAGTTAAAGAAATAAGAATTACTCTTAATTCTTGGGCATTCGGCGTTTCAGAAATTTACGTTCTCGGTGACGACAAAGCTCCTGTAGCTGTTGATTCTTTCAAAAAGTACACTTATACTAACCCTATAGTAGGTGCTTTCTCTAAGCCTAACGAAGGTGTTACGTTTGGTGTTGCCGGCGACGAAACTTATTCTTTCGGAACGACTTGGGGTGTAGAACTCGATACCGACTTAGGTATGGACAACGAAGAATCTTACATCAGACACAACGGTCCAAGAGATCAATATTCTATCTTTAAAGACGTTTATGCAACTAAGCTTTATGCAGAAGGTTACATTAGCGTTTGGGCAGACAAGTCGTTTATTAAAGACGAATGGCCAAAGATTGGTATGGTTCTTAAGAATTCAGAAGGTTGTTTGTTCTTCTATATCGACGCAGCAAACAACTACACTAAGAGAGACGTTGGTTATACGCAGTCTAAATACGGCGGAGGAGATTGGGACTGGGGTTCTACAGAAAAACTCTTCCAACTTCCTGCAGCTTATACTCCTGCCTATACAAACGGTCAATATACCAAGATGGCAATTTTAAGAGACGGTGATAAGGTTTACCTCTTATGTAACGATTATCTCGTTGCTACCGTAGATGCTCCTCGTGGACTTGAACCAGACAAGAAGTGTGTAACAGGTTTCCTTGGATTTAATACCGGTCTCGAAATAAAAGATTATTACGTAACTACAGATTCTGCTACAATCGATGCAAAACTTGCAGCTATAGTTGAATGATAATTTTTTGAATAAATAAGCCTGAGAGGTCGTTTATTCGTAAACGACCTCTTAGATTTATAAAAAAGATTTATAATAGTAAATTAATCAAAGATTTTTACAACGAAGGCAATACTTAGGAGATTACATTGGATACTTTTGTTTTTTTATATACAGAAGAAGAATTGAATATTGCAACGGAAAAACGTTTGCAATTAAAGAGACATTACAGGCTTACTGTGATGCTTTTTTGCTTTATAGAGGTAGCTTTCGTTTTAATAAATTTATTTAAGTTGCACGTCTTAGCTTTTGTGTTAAGTGGTGTAACTGCAATAGCGTTCGGTTTATTTACCGTTGCGTTTTTTGACGTAAAGTACGCCAAGATAAAGAAGATTTGCAAATTTTTAGATAATATGCAAGACGCAAACTGTCGTTACGTCGTTGCAAAGTTTTTAGGTAAAGAAGTAGGCGTAGATAAAAAAGATTTTAGTTTTGCAAGATACAAGTTTTACGATTTTGTAGAAGAAAGAGAAGTCGTCTATTTGGTAGAAGAAACAGTCGATTTAGACCTAAGCCAAGACGTTAAATACGATTTAAAGATTGCAGACAGCTTTCTTATTGCATATAAGGAGGCGTAAATGAAGTACGATTTATCCACACAAAAAGTAGATTTAATTAATAGTTTTAAAAGAAAGTGGTATATGTACGTGGCAAGCGTTTTAATAGCGGTTTTATGTTGCTACGCAATATATTATTTGTTTACAAAACCCAAACAGAGCGAGAGATTTTACGTTTGGATTGCTGCTCCGGCGGAGATAGAAGAAGAGTTTAAAGACCAAATAAAATCCGTTGCTTATAATAACGGAATGAGAGAAGTAATTATAGATTGTTACAACCCGACCGATCCAAATTATTTTTGGGCGTTTGGAATAAAGGGAAATACGACGACAAACGTATACGTTTTACATAAAGACGAAGTTCCTCTCCATATCGAGGCAAATATCTTTATGGATTTAACGGAAACCCCTTATTTTAATTCAGAAACAAACCTCTACGTAGAAGAAGTGCCTTACGGTATTGCTTTTGCGGGGGATTATTATATAATGATAAATGGTGTTAACGGTAAGTTACATGCGGTTTATCCGGTTGTTGAAACTATGATAGATTACGCAAAAGAACACGCAGAAGACAATTCTGAGGCGATATAAAATGAAGATTAGTAAATTTTTTGAAAAGTTAATAATGGGCAAGCCTAAAAAGGACGACTTTACGCAAGAGGATTTGCCTAAAACGAGAGTAAAAGCTCTTGGTTTTATGATAAAACACAATACTATCAAGTTTATAAATATCAGCGTATTGATTGCCTTGTTTTGCTTGCCAATGTATATTTGGGGGCTTATATCTTCCAATGCACTAAATCAAGTAATGGCAGAAGAGGGTGTAACGCCGGCAGAGATATTAAACGTGTTGAGCTTTAATTTAACGGTAGACTTTATTTGTGTTTTCGTGGCGTCATTTGGCTTTGCAGGGGCGTTTTACGTTTTAAGGCTAATTGCTTGGGACGAGCCTGTTTCTACTTTTAAAGATTTCTTTAAGGGGATTAAATACAACTTTAAACAGTTTTTAGCCTTTGCTTTATTCGTAGGCATGGTAAACTATATTTTTAACTACTACTTTTACGCCGTATCTTTACAAATGGCAGACGGAATAATGAAGGTTGTAGTTTTAATGATAATGTTATTGACCGTTTTTGTTTTGGTCATCGTTTTGATGTTTGCAGTGTGCTTATCTTCTCTTTATAACATGAGAATGGGTACAATTTTAAAGACTGCGTTTTTGTTTGCGTTTAAAAAGTTGTTTATGGCAAGCGGTATAGTTATCGTAAGCGTGTTGCCTGCTTTTATTATGACGTATATTCCGGTAAGCATACTAAATTACGTTGGATTTTTTGCCTTAGTATGTTTTGGCTTTTCTTATATAGTAAGCGTTTGGGTTTTATATACGAACGGTATTTTTGATGAATTTATAAACTCAAAGAGTTATCCGGATTACGTAAGAAAAGGTCTATATAACCCAGAAGCCAAAGAAGTCACTTTAGAAACGCCTACAAAACAAGAAGTTACGGAGAATTTTAATGAGAATAACGTGTAGAGGATTGACAAAAATATTCGGTACGGACGCCTATGCTCTTAAAGATTTTAACGTAGACGTAAAGAGTGGGGATTTCGTTACCGTAATGGGAGAGTCCGGTTGCGGTAAATCTACTTTGCTTAGAGTTATAGCCGGATTAGAAAAACCAACGGCGGGCGACGTGTATTTCGACGGAATGCCGGAAAACGATATTCCCGCACAAAAAAGGGACGTTGCGATGGTTTTTCAAAACTACGTTTTATATCCCAATATGACCGTATACGAAAACGTCAGTTATTATTTAAGACAGTTAAAATTGCCCGAAACAGAAGTTCAAGCAAGAGTAAACGAAGTCTTGTCGGTTTTGGGCTTAACTGCAGTAAAAAACCGCAGACCGAGATATTTGTCGGGAGGACAACAACAGAGAGTAGCGCTTGCTAAAGCAATGGTTAGACAACCTAAGGCAATACTTTTCGACGAGCCTTTATCTAACGTGGACGAAGCATCAAAAGACGAATACGCAGGTTTTATAAAAGAACTTAAAGAAAAACTTCCGCAAACAACTTTTATTTACGTTACACATAACAAGACGGAAGCTTTTAAACTTGGTCATAAAGTTATAATGATGCGAGACGGCGGTGTAATGGCGTACGGCACTCCTAACGAAATTATTCTTAATCCTCAAACGATAGATACGGCTTATCTTCTTGATGGCGATAAAGTGGACGTTACCTACGGAAAAGTCGAACAAGAGGAATTTATTACAGAAGAAGGACAAATCTATCCTTTACATACAATCCAAAAATATACCTTGCCAAAAGAGTATAACTCTCAAGAATTAAAAGCTATCGTAGGCTTTATGGGTGGGGACGGTGTAACTATCTTTAACGAAGACGAACAGCAAATTTGTGGAATATTAAGACAAGTTTGCGTAAGTGCCACCATATCAAAAGATAAACTTAATATAAACGGAAAAGAAAATATTTTAGACGAAGATTTTAAGTTGAAGTATTTTGGAGAAGAAGGAAAGGTCTTATTTAAGTTTTATTCGGAAGAATTACATTTTGTAAAGTGTTACGGAGATTTTAGTTTGTCGGTAGAAGTAGCATATAAAGAAGACGGAATAGTCGTATTTAAATGCGGAGAGGAATGCTTTGCAATATATACTGATAAAACGTTTGCCGTTGGAGAAAAATTAGAAGTATACGTTCCTTCCGACAGCGTTACTCTTTACGACGAAAAATCGAATAAAGTTATTTCAAGAAATAAAATTTATCCAAATACCGTTATAGCAAAAAATCTTGGTAACGGAGTATATAAGATAGGTAAAAATAAGATTGAAACCAATTTATACAGCAATTCTAAATTTGTAAAATTGTCTATCCCAATGAAGGCTTTTTTATCCTATGGTAAGGGTAAAGTAAACACTTTACAAGTTAAAGAATGTTTAGACGAAGAATTTACAGGCAACTTTAAATTAGTCTTTTGTATAATAGACGGTTTTGACAACTACGTAACTATGCATTTTCCACAAGAAAAACATTTGCTAAAACGTAAAAACTTTACCGTTTTAATCGAACCGTCTTTAATAAAGATAGCAGAAGAA
>JAZNFL010000262.1:0-1816 GCA_045589135.1 Christensenellaceae bacterium | reverse complement strand
TTGTTAAAAATACCCATTTATCGCCAGAAAAAACAATAAAACGAAAAATAACCGAAATAAAACTCGCAAAAGATTTAGAAAATATGTATTCTAAAGATCAAATATTAGAAATGTATTTAAATAGTGTGTACTACGGAAACAATTGTTACGGTATAGATAAGGCGAGTAAATATTATTTTGGTAAAAAAGTTAAAGATCTAAATTTAAACGAATGCGCTCTACTCGTTGCTTTGCTTAAAGCCCCGAGTAAATATAATCCGTATTTAAATTACGATTTATCTGTAAAGAGAATAAACGTCGTGTTGTCTTGTATGAAAAAAAATCATTATATTGATGAAACGACATATAAAGAAAATCTTAACATAGGAATAGAATTAACAAATCCCACAGAGCGAAATTATAAAAATTTTTATTTAAATAAAGTATTGGAAGAATTGGAAAGTATATTTGGACCTCAAATACCAAACAAAATCAATGTTTTTACCAATTACGATGACAATTTGCAAAAAACTTTATTTAAAATCTCTAAGCCTACGGAAAACTGTAATATATCTGCAATTGCAATAAAAAACGGCAAGGTTATATCCTATTTTTCCGACTCTGGTTACGAGTTTAAAAGTTGTCCTGCATCAACTATAAAACCACTTCTTGTATACGCACCGGCAATCAACGAAAACATTATATCATCCGCAACTAAAATTAAAGACGAAAAGACAAATTTTAACGGTTATATTCCCAAAAATTTTAGTGATAAGTATTACGGTTACGTCGATTGTAAAACTGCTTTAAGTAAGAGTTTAAACGTCCCTGCTGTAAGTATTTTAAATAGTTTATCGGTAAAAAAAGCAAACAGTTATCTAAACAAAACCTCGGTTAAAAATACAGTTGCAGATTTAACTTGTGCTCTTGGAAACGTTGGCGAAGGCGTTACTGTAAAAGAACTTACAGAAAGTTATTCGGTATTTAATAACGACGGGTATTTCGAAAAAGCGTCTTATATAGAAAAAATTACTGATAAAAACGATAAAGTTATATATCAAAAAAAACAAAATAAAACCAAAGTATTCGAAGAAGAAACCGTTGGCATAATTTCTGATATGCTTATGGATTGTGTAACAAACGGTACGGCAAAAAAACTATGCAATATGCCGTTTGAAGTTTGCGCTAAAACAGGAACAAACGGTACGGATAAAGGAAACACGGATGCTTTAACTGTAGCATATACGACAGACGTGACTATTTGCGTATGGATGACATCCAAAAATGGAGTTATGCCAAAAGAAATAAACGGCAGTAGTTATCCTGCAGCAAATTTAAGAAATATTCTTTTGGAATACTATAAATACAACCATTATCCCGAACCTTTTAATTTAGATAAAAAATTAACTAAAGTTGCAATATCTAAACAGTGTTACGACAATGACAACACTTTAGTTTTAGCAGACGAAAACGCCTTCGAAAAAGACGTCTTATATCGTTATTTTAAAAGAGATAATATTCCTAAACTAAGACAAAACAATATAACTATGCCAAACATAAAAGATTTCAAAATCTCAAATAATTCAAAGGAAATTAAGATATTTATTGAAAAAATATTTCCTGCAGAATACGTCATTTATAAAATGGTGGACGGGAAAAAAGTTAAGGTTTACGACTCGTTTTTAAACGATAAAATTTTTGTTGATACGGACGTAAATTTTAAAGAAATCAATTATTTTATAGAGCCGTATGCAATTGGCAAAAACGGCAAAAATACAGGTAAAATAATTGCTCTACCCAAAATAAAACCCAAATTAGATAAAGGCAAATTTTGGAA
>JAZNFL010000261.1:0-1687 GCA_045589135.1 Christensenellaceae bacterium | reverse complement strand
CCTTTAGGTGGTGCTCAAGGTCAAGCAAGTGATATAAGAATTCAAGCAGAGCAAATTATAAAAATTAAAGACAAACTCAATAATATTTTGTCTCAAAACACTGGTAAGCCCATAGAAGAAGTAGAAAAGGATACCGACAGAGATAATTATCTTACGGCAGAAGAAGCAAAAAATTACGGCTTGATAGACGAAATTTATTATAAGAGATAATTTAGGAGGTATAATGACAAACAACGAAAAAAACACGCTATGTTGTTCTTTTTGTGGAAAAACTAAAGACGATGCCAGAAAACTAATAGCAGGTCCAAGCGGTATTTTTATTTGTGACGAATGTATTGATATTTGCAAAGATATTTTAGACGAAGAAAACGCAAAATCTGCTACTGATTCCGTAAGACTTTTAAAACCTATGGAGATTAAGGCGGAACTCGACAAATATATCGTTGGTCAAGATAAGGCTAAAAAAGTATTGTCCGTAGCAGTATATAATCATTATAAGAGAGTAAATCTTTTAGAAAAAGATAAAAAAGCTTTAAAAGACGAAACTGAAATTGACAAGAGTAATATTTTACTTTTAGGTCCAACGGGCTGTGGTAAGACTTTGCTCGCTCGTACGTTAGCCAAGATTTTAAACGTTCCGTTTGCCGTTGCAGACGCTACGACATTGACGGAAGCCGGATACGTTGGCGAGGACGTAGAAAATATTTTATTAAAGCTTATACAAAACGCAGATTACGACATAGAACGTGCTCAACGTGGTATAATTTATATTGACGAAATCGATAAAATTGCCCGTAAGAGCGAAAACGTTTCTATTACTAGAGACGTTTCTGGAGAAGGTGTACAGCAAGCGCTTTTAAAAATTATAGAAAGCACAGTTGCCTCCGTTCCTCCACAAGGCGGTCGTAAACATCCACAACAAGAGCTTATTCATATTGACACTACTAATATTTTGTTTATTTGTGGCGGGGCTTTTGTGGGACTCGATAAGATTATAGAAAAACGTAAAACCAAACAAAGTTTAGGATTTGGAGCTACAGTATCAAGCAAAAACGAGATGGGCACTAATACCTACTTAGAAGATATTCAACCACAGGATTTAACTAAGTTTGGTCTTATTCCGGAATTTGTCGGCAGAATTCCAATAACCGTTGGGCTATATCCTTTAGACGAATCTGCTTTAGTTAAAATAATGACCGAGCCTAAAAACGCATTGGTTAAGCAATATAAAAAGCTCGTCGGAATAGACGACGTCGAGTTAGTTCTTACGGACGATGCGGTTTCGGAAATAGCTAAAAAAGCTCTTTCTTTAAAAACGGGAGCAAGAGGGCTTAGAACGATTTTCGAAAATCTTATGCTCGACAGCATGTATGATTTGCCTTCGGAAGAAGGAGCAAAGAAACTCGTTATAGATGCAGATACCGTCAAAGGCAACAAAAAACCACAAATTATTAAGCAAGAAATTGCATAATTTTAACGACCGCAAACTAGCGGTCGTTAATTTTTAAAAATAAAACGCGTAAATATAAAATTTAAGTGAATGATTTTTGAAATATAGCGTATATAAATAGAACATTTTAAAATTACTTTACATTTTAAAATTATTTATATATAATTAATATATAATAGTGGAAGATAATATTAAAATATTGCAAAAACATTCCATGCTTAGGTTAATAAATGAAAC
>JAZNFL010000260.1:0-7469 GCA_045589135.1 Christensenellaceae bacterium | reverse complement strand
AACGTATTCTCTCATTATAATCTCCTGTCTTACTGTTTTCTTATTTAAACCGCCTAAAAGTAAGCGATTTAAATAAATTTTAACACTATAATATAATACACCCTATTTTTAATTATGTCAATTACAGTTTTTACTTAGTATGGTATTTTTATCGATATTTGTCAATATTTTATTATCAAAACCCTTATTATGCGACAAAATCCACCGTTTGTATTGCTAAATTGTTTTTTTTATGCTAAAATAAATTAAGTGTAAGTTTTAACTCTTGCAAAAATTAATACACACGCAAATAAAATTTTAGGCTACGAAAAGCGTAATACTTATAGAATTTAAAGGGATTAATTGCGAGCAAGACGGATTTTTACGAGATTTTTGCAAAGAATTACATTGACGGTAATAGGAATTGTAAAAAATCGTAAAAAGATTATTACTCTAAAGTAAATAAACCTTTAAATATAAGTCACAAACTTTGACAGAGCCAAATCTAAATTTAACGGAGAATTATGTTTGATAAATTAAAAGAAAAACTCTTTAAAACGCACGAGGAAGAAGCCCCACAAACAAAAATCTCGTTTAAGCAATCTTCCGACGATCTAATCGACGACAGAGATTTAAACCAAAAATACGTAAACGTAGAAGAATACGTCACCCCTTACAACGTCGGGCTTTCCGAAGAACAAGTTCAAAAAAGAAAAAACGACGGCTGGATAAACGTAGTTAAAAACAAATACTCTAAGTCTTACGCAAATATTATTTTTGGTAACCTATGTACTTTTTTTAACTTGCTTTGTCTTATCTGTACCGTCGCTTTAATAGCCGTCGACGCAAAGCTTTCGGATATGTTTTTCGTGTTGATTTTTTCCGCTAACTTAATTATCGGAATAATACAAGAAATACGCTCTAAAAAGACGGTAGAAAAACTTTCTTTGGTAAAAGCGCCTTACGCTATTGCCGTGCGTAACGGTTACGAAACCGAAGTCCCTATAAGCGATCTCGTTTTAAGCGACGTCGTTAAGTTAGAAACAGGTAACCAAATCCCCGCTGACGGTATAGTTATAGAAGGCATAGTAGAAGTAAACGAATCCCTTTTAACGGGAGAATCTGTCAGTATTAAGAAGACCGTTGGCGATAAACTGTACGCAGGAAGTTTTATTTCGAGCGGAACTACTTATATGAGAATACTTCGTGTAGGCGAAGACAGTTACGTACAAAAGCTTGCTTCCAAAGCAAAAAAATTCCAAAAAACCCCTTCTAAACTTATGTCTGCAATGACGACGATTATTAAAACGATCGGCCTTTGCATTATACCGATAGCGTCGCTTATGGCGTATATCAACTATAGACAAATTAGTTCTAACCCAATGTACGACGGTCTTACAGAAATTATTCAAGCGGTAGTTTTAAAGACGTCTACCGTCGTAATAGGTCTTATACCTTCGGGTATGTTTTTATTGACGTCGATGGCTCTTGCGGTAGGCGTTATTCGTCTTGCTAAGCATAAGACGTTGACTCAAGATATGTATTCGTTAGAAATGCTCGCAAGAGTAGACGTTCTTTGTCTTGATAAAACCGGAACGATAACCGACGGCAGAATGTCCGTACACGGACACGAATTTTTAACCGAATGGAAGTTGCCTATAGAATCCATAATCGGATCGATGAACTATATCTTGCAAGACAACAACCAAACGGCTATTGCCCTTAAAGACAAATACGGCATAAACGCACAATTAGTACCGCAAAACCTTTTAAACTTTTCTTCTGCAAGAAAGTATTCTGCAGTAGAATTTAAAGACGAAGGAACTTACGTCTTAGGCGCTCCGGAATTCGTCATTTCTAACCTTTCTTCTCAAACGACAAAAAAGATTAAATCTCATACATTAAAAGGACAAAGAGTTTTACTTTTAGGACACTCGTTTGCCCCTTTAACGGAAGACGGTGCGCCCAAAGACTGCGTACCCGTTGCTCTTATATACATAGAAGACAATATACGTCAAGACGCAATAACTACTATAAAGTGGTTTAAAGACAACGACGTGCAAATTAAAATTATCTCTGGTGATGATCCCGTTACCGTTGCAGAAATTGCAAAGCGTGCAGGCGTTAACGGTGCAGAAAACTATATAAGTTTAGAAGGTTTAAACGAACAAGAAATATTTAATATTTCTGACAAATATACGGTATTTGGAAGGGTTACTCCCGACCAAAAAGCCTTGCTCGTAAGATCCCTTAAAATGAGAGGTCATACGGTAGGTATGACTGGCGACGGCGTAAACGACATCCTTGCAATGAAAGAATCCGACTGTTCGATAACGGTGGCTTCCGGCTCGGACGCAACGAGAAGTATTGCACACCTTATACTTATGGACAACAACTTTAATTCTATGCCAAAGGTAGTACACGAAGGCAGAAGAGTCGTCAACAACATACAAGCTTCTTCTTCTTTGTATTTAATGAAAACTTTGTTTACCGCAATATTTGCAATTATTTCTATAATAAGCGTAAACGAATACCCTTACACGCCGAGAATGATGACTATGTTAGAAATTTTTATTATAGGCGTGCCGTCCTTTGCGCTTTCGATGCTTCCTAACACTAAGAGAGTTTCGGGCGACTTTACTTCGACCGTTTTCTCCAATGCTCTACCGGGTGCATTAATATTGGTATTTAACGTATACGCAATGCAAATTATAACGGGATATTTAAATATGGAAGTTTCTACAAGTTTAGCCACGACGATGAACGTCTTGGTTTTGACTTACGGCGGTTTGGTATTTTTATATCACGTTTGCTATCCGTACAACGTCTACAAGAGCATTTTGTTTATTGCAATGTTTGTCGTAACTACCATTTGGGCTGTATTTTTGTTGGATACAAGTTACTTCCAAATGCAGTCTATTATGCCGATAAAAGACAATTGGCAATACATTCTTATAATCGTATGCCTTATACAATTCGACTTTCCGCTCGAAAAGTTTTTACTGTATCTATCGGCAAAGACGAGAAAAGACAACTTAAAATTATAAGTTTTGTCTTGGTAAGACAACCGTAAATTTTCGGTTTTTACTCTAAAGATTAATAGCGTTTTAAAAAACGTAACCCCTTTGCAGAGACCAACTGCAAAGGGGTTTTAATTTGATTACGTAGCAAACAGTAGGCGGTAAGAAAACCTTACCGCCTACGATTGTTATTTATTATTTATCTGTTGTTATACAATTAAAACAAAAAATTGTCTTAATACACGTTAATACTATTCGCTTGGAAGAACCTCTTCTGCTTCTCCCTCTGTATCCTCGTTTTCCACGATAATGCCCGTAACGGTAATTACTCCATCCGGATAATTATATTGTGGATCACTTACCCAATACTCAGCCGGATAATAATCGTATTCGTCTTCGAATGATTCAGCCATATCATGCATTACTTCGCCTTCGAGTTCGTATCTATATGCTATATCCCAAGTCGAATAAACGGTTTCGTCAGTAGGATCATCATAGAAAGTAGTTCTTCCCGAATTGGATACACTTATAGCAGAGTATGCGTTGTCAAATACTCCGCCAACTTCTCCACCAGAATAAGATACGAATCCATTTGCAACTTTAATGTCAACGTATTTTTTAATCATCGGATTTTCTCCGGTTGTCCATACCGCATATAAATAGCCGTTTTCGTTTCCTGTAATAGTATAAGTAAGCGTTTGACTGTCGCTTATTAAAATATATTCCCAAGCACCATTCTTGAAAATTTCCATATACCATCCGATAAATACGTTGCATCCATATTCAGGATCGTAGGTCGTTGATAACGTAAATACATCTCCAATCTTGCCCTCGAATTCGTTGGAATAATGCATTTCTCCACCATTGACACTGACGTACGAGTCGTAATTCCAACCTGAACAATATACACGATATTTCGTATCCGTATAAACAGGAGTTAATACCATATTAGAAGTAACGTTAAATCTATACTCGTAGAATTCTTCGCCGTTTCCGTCTAACCAATATTCGAACGTTTTACCTGCGACTTCGTTAGCATAAACGTATACGAGCGTATTGCCGACAACTTCTACCGTTCCGGTATATTCCTCTCCGTCGATTTCAAAATATCCGTTTTCTACAGAAATTCTGAAAGTTTCGCTCGGTTCTACAGGCACGTCAACTTCATGGCAAACCACTCTGACGTATGCGGCATCTCTTCTAGGATTTTCTATCGTATTAAACGTATAATTTGCTTCTTCCGAAAGAACAATCCATTTTTGACTTAAGAAATCCCAAATTTCGTAACGGTCAAACACAACGTTTTCTTCTCCTTTCCAAGTAAACGCAATAGGACTTCCACTATTATAAACGTGCGCCGTATTGTTATATACGTTTGTATTATTTCCGCTTATTTCAACACAACTAAACGGATCGCTTAAAATAAATCTAAATGCGTTGATGGTTTCCGGAATGGTCAACGTAAAGTTATTAAACGCCGTGCGTTTAGCGCATAACGACTTAATATCTTTTTCTATGTCGCCATACGAGTAAACGACAGATTTGCCGGCATCGTCGAGACTTTCGAATTCTTCCGGAGATACGATATCTTTATATTTTCTCATAATAAAGATACTTCTATAATACGTGCCGTAGTCCTCGTATCCGTAAGTAATACCCGTTGCTTTATCGACGTGGAAATATTTTTGATATGACGTTCCTTTGTCTTTAACGTAACTAATTATATCTCTTCCGCCGGTTGTAACGTATTCGTCGTTTTCGTCGTAGTAACCACCTTGGAACGACTTACCTTCAAAATAGATTTCCCACACCGTATCCGACAAATCGTTATATTCTCTACTCGTAGGAATACGTAATTTATTGTACGTTTCTGCCCAATAGTCGTGATATGATTCAAATATAGAAGATCTCGCACTCATACTATTGCCTAAAAGCATACCGTCGTTGCAACCGATATTAAGGTCGGGACTATCCAAAAGATCAACCCAATCATTTACGTCGTATGCGTATCCATAAATAGCCCATAAATATTCGGCTCTACTATCGCCTTTGGATTTGGAAAGATAAATAGGTTCGATGGTTGTAGAATCTTCATCATCTACGTACATAAAGATGTACGTATCGTTGTCGTCGGCATTGGACGAATATTCATATTCGTATTGGAATGCCCAAATGTAAACCTTTTTACCTTCGGCATTTCTATAGCTGTAATAGTATTCGTCGTGACTTACCTTTCCTCCATAGGTGTATTGATAATTGATCATCTTGCCGTCGATAAATTCGACAAAATCCAAACCGCCCAAATACCAATATTCTTCGTAATGGTCGCAGTATTTACAGTAAACTCGATATTTACCATACTGTCCGTTTTTACTTTCTTCTATAATATTCCAATCGTCGTAATCTATACTATGTTCTTGTGTAACAGGAATAGATTCCGTCCATACGTAACCACAGAAACATTCGCATCTCATTACACCTTCTTCTGTGTGTGAAGGCTCTTTTGCTGTTTCTCTCGAATATTCGGTATGCTCTTCGAAAATGCTTTCGCCACAAATTGAGCATTCTTGTTTATGATATTGACTATTATAGTTTACGTATTCAGCAAAATCATGACGTCCGCCAAACATAAATTCTAATTCGTATTTAACGTCGCCTTTAGAATTTGTCGACATATAAAGAACGCCTTCTTCGCAGTTTCCTTCGTAAACTTTTACACGATTAGTAAACGCACTCGTATCTGTGTCTTCGAATACCGGATAATAATAACCGCTTCTAAAAACAAGCATAGAGAAATCTTCATCAGGAATAATTGTACCCATTGCTGAAACCCAATACTTAAACGTTCTTCCGTTTTGATCGTTTAACGTAACGTTTAACACGTCGTTTTCTTGTGCAAGATATACGGTAGCGTTTTCTCCGTATAAGTTGCTTTTAGACGTAACGGTTTCTTTTCCTTCGAATTTAGCCGTACCACCGGATATTACGATAATAATACCCTTTGCTTCGGATTTTTCTCTTCCACATATCGTACAAGTTCCGTTTTCATCAAACGTACAATTTGCTGTTTCTATTTCTCCGCAAGCGCATTCTTTATAATGCTTTTCTGCGTTGGCTTCGTCCGGCGTCCATCTGCCGAAATTATGTCCGGAAGTCTTTTCGATTTTCTCTTCTTTTGTTCTTCCACACACCGTACAAGTATAAGTCTTTATACCTTCTTCTACGTGGGTAGGCTCTTTAGTTATAACGCCGGAATCAAACTTACAAGCGCCGTCTGCACAACCACTGCTTGCAGTGGAAACGATACGAACCACGTGTGTGGTTTTGTCAATGTAGATATTATACGTTCCGTCCTCTTCCACCATAACGGAAGAACCGCTTGCCATTGCTCCCGTTGTGCCTGAGGCAAGAGTAATATCTGCAATAAAGCTGTCTTTTGTATCACGAATTCTAAAAGAATCGTAACCTTCTAAAACTAGGCCGAGATAACAAAGCTCGTCAGCGTTTTCCGGATTAGCGATAAGCGCATACTTTTCCATCTCACTGATATAAATATCTTTAAGGTCAGCCTTTTGCTCGGTTGTGCCCGATGCAACTATTTTAATAGCTTTTGTATTAAAGTCAAAATAAACGTCGATTGGTCCCGCAACCTTGACGATAATCATTGTCGCCGAAATACTCGTTGCGATTGAAGAATCGGTATCGTAAAGCGTACCGTAGGTGGTAGATGTATAATCCGCTTTTGACATTTCGCTAACGGACATATAACTATTAGCTGCGATTGTTTCAACTTTAACGTAGAGTTGGTTTGGATTATCGGCATTTTTAGTAAAATAAAGCGTCTGATTTCCGTTGGTGTTATCGACAACCGAAAGGAAGATTATATAATCATCAACGTTTGCGTTTTCGCCACCGCCTTGATCGTCGTCATTACCCACGGAAACTATAGAAAGAACGCCCCTTTCTACGTTGTAATAAAGGTTATAAGTGCCTGCCTTATCAAAGAACAACATATTAATACCGCTATAATCTATTACGTGAGCGATAGAACTGTTCGTTTGATTATCAAGCGTGATAGGAAGATACTTTGTATAAGAGCTGTCGGTAAACATAATATTAGTATTTTGATCAGCTACAAATTCTTCGTACGTAACAACGCCCTCTTCGTCCTTAATAAGCGGAATAAACTCTCCGTCAACATACATATAGACGTCGGCAATTTGCTCTGTTTCTTCTATCATAAAACTGTTACAACAAGGCATATAAACGATAGAATAATATCCGCCTTTTAAAATCTTAATATAATCTCCGTCTTTGGTTATACATCCGCTTTGAGTATATACTTCGGTAAGATGATCTGCATTTATAACGCTGTTTGCCGTAAGGTTTTTGATATTAAACTTTATTCCTTCTTCGAGTTGAAGCTTAACGATATACACGTATAGACCTTTTTCTTTAACGTAAGATACT
>JAZNFL010000259.1:0-2155 GCA_045589135.1 Christensenellaceae bacterium | reverse complement strand
TTTGAAAATATTTTTTAAAACGCAAAAATTTTTGATTTTATTTGTTATGGTTTTTAGAGTAAAACTTAAAAATAAAGTAAAACAACAAAATCCCAAATCCGTTAAGTTTTACCCCAAAGCCGTTATTTAAAAGAAAAGGCTATTTTTAGTCGATAGAAAAATTTACGACTAAAATATTTTAAGAATTTTAAAGAATAGATTATTTAATTTAAATGGGATATGTGTAAAGGTTGGGTTTTATAAGATTAATAACAGAGATGTAAAGGGCAGGGTTTACAAAATAAAAAACAGAGATGTAAAAGTTTTTTACAAGATTAATAACAGTCTTCAAAAAAATATCCGTATTTGACGAGGTCGACCTTGTAATCTTCGTCAACTTGCACTCCGGAAGAAATTAAAAGTTTTGCTTGAGCGTCTTTACCACCAAAGGCAAAAGAGTCGGCAAGGTGTCCGTTTCTATTTACAATTTTAAAGCATTTTACGTTTTGTGGATCGGGATTGACGTGCAAAGCGTAGCCTACGACTCTCGAAGCCTTAGGATTTCCTAAGTAGGTTGCCACCGCACCGTAAGTCGAAACCTTTCCGTCGGGGATTTTTTGTATTGCTTTATACACCCTTTCAAAAAAATTTAAGTTTTTCATAATAACCGTTTAACCGTCAAAGTTTTTTATTATGGCTATGGAAAGCGTATGACCGATAAAATATGACCGATAAATTTAAATGGATTAGTCGGTGATAAGGTGGCTTTTTACGAGATTTTTACAATGGATTACCTTGCTGGTGATAGTAATTGTAAAAAGCCGTAAAAGACTAATATTGCGTGGCATATAAACCTTTAAATATCATTCACAAGCTTTAACAGAACCTTTATTATTATAACACAAAGATAAAGGGAGCGCAAGAGCGTTTTTATTTTATAAAAGGGTTATATTGTAAGTTTGTCTAACGCTTGGAATGGTCTTAAAGGACTCGAAAAGTCAAAAAGATACGGTTAAGTTTTTAAAAGGCGATATTGTTTTGTAAAAGTTGATAAGGCTAAAAATTGTATTTAAATTAAAAGACATTGATGTTTAAAACGATTTCAAGCATTTGACTAATTTTTTAAGGTGACAACGTTTTATTCGTGTTAAAAAACGGAAAACTTAGTGTTTTACGGTTCTGTTTTCTGATAAAAAGAATACGGCTATAGTTCCCGGTCCGCTATGACAACCAATTACGTAACCTATATTGTCAATTTTTGGTGTAATGCCTGTTAGTTTTTCTAATTTTTCGCAAACGAACTTTGCTTCTTCTAAGCAATCTGCATGACAAACGGTAATTCTGTCGGTCAAATTGCAAGTATTTTGTGCGACGAGATTTGCAATCGTAGTCAAAGCGGATTTTCTGGAAATAACTTTTAAAAGTGGGGTAAGTCTTCCGTCGTCGTCAACGTACAAAACGGGTTTTATGCGCAAGGCGTTACCTATAACGGAAGAAGTTTTAGAAATTCTTCCACCACGGGCTAAATATTTAAGATCGTCAACGGTAAAAACGTGGTTTACCTTACTTCTTAAATTAAGTGCGTATTGGTAACTTTCTTTTGCGTCGTGCGTTTTAGCGTATTCGGCAACGTATTCTACCAAAAGACCTTGACCGCCGGATGCGCATTTGCTATCGACTACGTAAATTTTGTTATTATTTTCTTGGTTTAACTTTTCAGAAACAGCCTTTAAGCATTCGTAAGTTCCACTACAAGCGGAAGAAAAAGAAATATGCAAGACGTCTTTACCTAAAGACAAAAGACGTGTAAAATAAACTGTTGCTCGTTTTTCGTTTATCATAGAGGTGTGGGTGGATTTTCCTTCTGCCATTGCCTTGTAAAATTCGTGTGGCAAAAGGTTTTCTTCTCCTTCTTCTCCGTACTCTTTGCCGTCAACGGTGTAGAGCATATTTATCGTGTTTATTTGTTTTTCTTTTAAAAAATCTTGCGACAAATCCGCTGTGGATTCCGTCGATAAAATAAAATCGTACATAAGTGCCTCCTGTAATTCGTAGTATATTCCAAATGATAGCACCATAGGGTTTTAAAGTCATCCTAATAGATAAAAGATAATTCTAATTTAAAAAATTTATCTCTCGCGCTGAGAGAATTGTTTTTTTTAAGCATTACATATTG
>JAZNFL010000258.1:0-2319 GCA_045589135.1 Christensenellaceae bacterium | reverse complement strand
AAACGAGTCCAAATTTAAGGATTATATTTAAACCGTTTATAATAATTTATAAAATAATTAAAATAACGATTGTTATTTACCGCAAAATCAAAAAGTGTAGACGTTTGACGTTCTACACTTTTTATATATAAATTTTAAAATTTTTTATTTGGATCGGTTATAATTTTGTCAATTTTAAAAGACGCAAATTCTTTAATATCAAGACATTGCCCACAGTTATCGCATATTTTTGCAGGATTTAGATCACAAAAATCACATTCGCCACAGTCGTCGCAAATTTTTTCGTCGTCTAAAACGCAATATTTGATTTTTTCCATAATTCCCTCCTAAAAAAAACGAACAAATGTTTGATTTTTAAAAACGTTTGTGTTATAATTAAAATATAATTAAATAAGGACAAAAGATAAATGAGTGTAATTGATAAAAAACTAGATAAAGTATTAGCTTTTATGCAAGAATATATAGAAGATAACGGATATCCTCCAACGGTTAGAGAAATTTGTTCTCAATGCGAGATAAAATCGACTGCAACAGCTTATTATTATTTAGAAAAATTAAAATCCAAAGGATTAATAACCAAGCAAGCAAGCAAAAACAGAGCCGTTGGGATATCTAATTCTTCTAAATTAAACGGGATTTCCGTTCCTTTGGTCGGTACGATCACCGCAGGTACACCAATTTTAGCGACCGAAAATTTAGAAGATTACGTAACGTTGCCAAAAGATTTCAAATCAGAAGAAGATTTGTTTATGTTATACGTCAAAGGTAACAGTATGATAGAGGCAGGTATATTTGACGGAGATAAAATTATAGTTAAGAAGCAAAACACCGCAAAAAACGGCGATATCGTCGTTGCTCTATTGGACGATTGTGCAACCGTCAAAAGATTTTTTAAGAAAAAGGACAAGATAGTCCTTCATCCGGAAAACTCCTCTATGTCTGACATAATTGTGCCTGACGTAATTATACTTGGCGTAGTAACGGGACTTATTAGAAAATTTTAATTGTCAAATTATAAGGGATAGCCTAAAAATAGGTTATCTTTTTTTATAATTTAAGATAAAATAATAGAATTTATGCGTTTAAAATTATGTGTGGCATAATTTTAAACGGTGTATGGTTAAATAATTTTATCTTTTAAATTAATTTTAAATCTTGCAAAACGGTTTTTAAAGCGATTTTTCCGTGTTCGTAAGTTATTCCGCCCTGCATATAGCAAATATACGGTGGCTTTATTGGGGCGTCTGCCGAAAGCTCTATCGACGAGCCTTGAACAAAGCACCCTGCCGCCATAATTACCTTATCTTCGTATCCCGGCATATCCCATGGTTCTAACGTCAAAAAGCTATCTATTGGCGAGGCTTTTTGTATGGCTTGGATAAAAGAAATTAATTCTTTGTCGTTATTAAATTTTATCGAAGTCGTAATGTCGCAAGGCATTTTGTTTTTATCGGTAGAAGTTTGGTAACCCAATTTTTTTAAAGCGTAACTAAACAGCATACCGCATTTTAAGGCTTCTTTAACCGTATGCGGGGCTATAAAAAGACCTTGATAAAAAAGTCTATACCCCAAAGCGTAAGAGCCTACTTCTCCACCCAAAGACGGAGAATACATTCTGTTTTCGACTTGTTCTATATATTTGCGTTTTCCGACGAGATAACCTCCGGTTGGAGCAATTCCTCCACCCGGGTTTTTAATTAAAGATCCTGCCAAAAGGTCTACACCAACGGCAGAAGGTTCTTTATCTTCTACGAATTCTCCATAACAGTTATCTAAAAATATACAGTTATTAAACCCTTCTTCTCTTAAAAAATTACAAACTTCTTCGATTTCTTTTATAGATAAAGAATCTCTCCACTCGTACCCTCTCGATCTTTGCAAATAGACCATTTTTACGTCGTGGTGGTTTAAAAGATAATTTTTAAGAGCGTCAAAATCAATTTTATTGTCTTTTAGAGAAATATAGTCAAATTTAACGCCGTAGTCTTTTAAAGAGCCGTTGCCCTCTCCGTTTATCGTATCAATTAACGTATCGTATGGTTTGCCTGTTATAGAAACTGCTCTATCTCCAGGTCTTAAAACAGCAAAAAGTCCTATTGTTAAGGCGTGTGTTCCGCTAGCGATAGCGGGAGAAACCAAAGCGCTTTCTGCTCCGAAAACTTCTGCGTAAATTTTGTTTAGAGAATCTCTTCCAATATCGTCGTAGCCGTATCCCGTCGTTGGATTAAAATGTCTTAAAGCTATTCTGTTATTTTGGAAGGCTGCTAAAATTCTTTCTGTATTATTATAAGAAATTTGTTCTAATTTACCGAAAATTTC
>JAZNFL010000257.1:0-3735 GCA_045589135.1 Christensenellaceae bacterium | reverse complement strand
AATAATATCCCTTATGATAAAAAACCCAAGGATCTCTTGAGTCGTGGCCTTTCTTGATAATCATAAAAATACCTCCATATTCAAAATTATATCATAAGTTAAAATTATTTTCAATAAAATTCTAAATTTTAATAAACTTTTTATCTCCTTCTTGCGACAAGCAGATTTATAAAAACCTCAAATAAAAACCGCAAACGTCACAGACTTATTTTATACTAACCGCAAACGCTTTAAAAACGCAAAATTTAATTACAAAAAGCTAAAACCTCCGCCCGTAACCAATACCAAAACAACCAAAACCACACATAAACAAAACAAAAAGCCACCAACGGAGAACAAACTCGTGCCTTTTGCAATTTTTTAAGCCAAGTATACAATACTTGACCACACTAATTTTACCTTTCGATATTGACATAAACCCATTTATATGATAGGATATTGTCAATAGAGTATTATTATATAAAAAACAAATAAATACTTATCCTTATATTTCTCCACTCAATAATAAAGCAAGAGCAATTTTTGGGAGTAATTCAGGCAACTTATGGGAGTGTTTTTTTCGTTTTTTGTATTGAATTAATCCCTCTGTGATGATATAATATATATGTTTAAATGGTCGTGATACTTATGAAAAAAGGACTTATATTCCAAAGGTACGAGTTAAAATATAAGCTTACGGAAGCTCAATACCAAGCAGTTTTTGAAGAAGTGCGTAAGCACACTAAACCGGACGTTTACGGACAATCCACCATACAAAGTCTTTACTTTGATACGGACGATTTTCTTCTTATTAGACGCTCTATAGAAAAACCGGGGTACAAAGAAAAACTTCGCATGCGAAGTTATGGTTTGGCAAAAGCCGACTCCGACGTCTTTTTAGAAATAAAAAAGAAGGCTTACGGCATAGTTTTTAAAAGAAGAATAAAAGTATCCGAAGCACAAGCCTTAAAACTTTTAAAAGGTTACGAAGATTTAAGTATTGACGTCGACAGACAAATAGCAAAAGAAATATGTTGGTTTGCAAAAAGTTACCCGACGCTATCGCCAAAAATGTTGCTTTTGTACGACAGAACGGCTTGGTTTGGCGACAACGGTTTAAGAATTACCTTTGACGAAAACGTAAGATACCGAACAGACAGATTAACTTTTTCTGCCGGTCTTGACGGAACCCCCGTTTTAAACGAAAAGTTTATTCTTATGGAAATTAAAACCTCCCTTGGTTATCCCAAGTGGCTAATAGACGTCTTAAACTCCGTCAAAGCTTACAAAACTTCTTTTTCTAAATACGGTCAGGCATACAAGACGGAAACGTTTTACGGCAAACCTTACGAGATAAACAAAAATTGCATATAGTTTTACCTTGCAGTTTCTTGTACGTCTTTAACTCTAAAATTTATACACCCCAAAAATTGACCATTTAATCGTATTTAAAAAGTTAAATAAGGCTTATATAAGCCTAAAATAAAAAACCTTAAATATAAGGAGGAAAAAAATGAGAAAGTTAAAAACAATTTTACTCTTTGTTTTGATGGTTTCTTGCTTTGCTCTTTTCTCTGCATGTTCTATGAAGCCTGCGGACTGGAACGACAGCACGATGTATCCATCAACAAACCTTTCTGCCGACACGTCGTTTACCGCATTGACAATTGGCGGTTTAGACGTAACCGACGGAAACGTAACGATGACAACCGACCAATGGAATGGTTTTGCAGAAAGTGCAGACCAACTTGCAGAATGTACGTACACCCTTGCAGAAAACGCAACGGTTGCAATTGCCGTCGATCAACAAGATACTGTGGTAACTTTTACCGTAACCGCACAAAACGGCATTAATACCCAAGAGTACCAAGTAGACGTAACCGTTTTATCTAACAAAGCGACGTTTACCGTTCTTGCAATCAACCAAAACGAAGTAAAGAACAAAAAGGTATACCTTACCGAAGAACAATACCAACAAGTATTGCAAGCTGACGACCTTTCTTCTTTGTATACCGCAGAAGTTCCGGAAGGCGCTACCCTTACCGCAACCTTAGACACCCTTTATATGGCAATAGAATTTAAATGCGTTTCCGAAGACCAAACTAAAGAATCCACTCAAAGAATTTCCGTATTGCACAAAAACATGTTTGGACCTCATTCCGTAACGGGTGCAGGCTCTACTTATAACGGAGAATGGAACGACGAATACCAAGGTTACTTAATTAACGGCATGGTTGCCGCTAAGGACAACAACGACAACAATCTCGTAAATTATTACGCTTACAACTTTAAGTTAAGACTTACCGATTTAAGCGTAGGTAGCGAAGTTGTTATTTCTTCCTTCCAATCCGATAGCATGCAAATAAGATACGTATTAAGAGGAGTTGACGACAATCATTTCCTTCTCTTTACAGACTATAGAGAAAACTCCGGATTCCTTAACTATTACGAACTTCTTACCAACTTAGAATACACCGAAGGTCAAGTTCTTGAATTAGGCGTAATAAATGCAGGAAACTCTATGATTTTCCTTTACAACGGAGAAACCCTTTATCGTAGAACTCTCCACTCTCTTACCCGTTCTGAACTCGTATTTAACCGTGTAGATTATCCTTTCGTTATAAACGATATTCAAATAACTACCGGCAAATCCGCAGTAACCCAAGCTTACGAACAAGCTTTAGTTGGATACGAAGATCCTTTCTTTGGCGATAATTCTATCGGCTACGGATTCGAACTCGACGTTCCTGTTAAAAACGACGACGGCTCTATTTACATTCCGGGTGCAACCTCTAACACCAGAGTTATGGGTGGTTACTATTACGAAGGCGTACCCGTTGGCGGACACGAATTTGCAATTTCTTCTACGGTAAGAATGCAAAACACCAAAGAAAGCGGTGGCGCTGCAAGTAAGGCGGAATTCCAACTTTATAAGGACGCAAGCGACTCCGTTAAGGTTCATATGTTCCGTTATTCTACCAACAACACCCTTATGGTGTACGAACAAATAAACGGCGTTCAAACGGATATTACCATCAACAAGAACGGCTTCCCTAAAGGAACGGATTACACGTTTAACTTTATATTCTTGTTTAAGACCGGACGCGTAGAACTTTGGCTTAAAGACAATTACGAAACCAACACTTCCGTTCTTCTTGAAGACTACACTCTTATGTATTCTGGCGAATACGATTGGAACCATTGTGGCTTTGCTTTTGCCATGAGACAATATGCAGACATCACTTGGTCTGATTGGAACGTTTATTATAACGAAAACTTCGATCAACTCTTCTCTCAACTCCATCCAGAAGAAGAAGGCTTAATTTCCTTTAGTCAAGTAAACGACGAATTTGTAAAGAGCAACGTTATTACCGAAGGTCAATACGAAGACTTCTATAAAGAATCTTTCGAATACGGAAAAGCTTTCGTTGCCAATAACGGAACTATAATAAACGGCAACAAATGGCTTATAAACGCCACTGTAAACTTTACCGATTACACAACTTGGGGCCAAGGAGAATTCCAATTCTATCAAGACGAAAACCACGCTGTAAGATACGTCTTCGAATACACGGGGGCAAACTTCCAAGTATTTACCGAAATTAAAGACGGAAACAACTGGGCTAATTGGAAACTCGTTCGTCGTCCTTCTTCGGACACACCTGCATATCTCAATATGACGGCTGTAAACGACAACGGACACGTTTACCTTCTTATAAACGACGAAATCTGGCACGAATACAAAGATACCGGATA
>JAZNFL010000256.1:0-2012 GCA_045589135.1 Christensenellaceae bacterium | reverse complement strand
TACTGGTTATACATTTATTAATATCCGCATCTTCGGTATATTGCATTTGTTCTAACTCGCTTATCGCTCTAAAATAAGCGTTTTTACCGACGATAGTTCCAAACGGGTTTTCTGCTGTTTCGCCTTTCATTAAATGGAAAGAAACCTTATCCATGTTATGAACAGCCAAATACCCTAGCGCCGCAGCAGTTGCAACTGCATACGCTCCCTTTTGAGGGTTATCCTTGCCCATCGATGCAGAACAGTCCAAAAAGATTTGAACTTGCATTTGTCTTTCGTCTGTAAAAAGCTTAAGGAAATACTTTTCGAAACGGCTATATAAATTCCAGTCTATTCTACGGATATCGTCTCCGAGCTGGTATTCTCTGTAATCTGCAAACTCTACGGTTTGTCCGTAAGTGCTTACGAGATGCTTACCACCAAAATATCCCCTAAGATTGGATCTTAAATTTAAATCTAACGTCTCTAAACGACTAAAAAACTGGTCGTTTAAAAAAGAATATTTCATTTATAACTCTCCGTTAATGGTTTAGTTCTTATTTTTTTTCTGTTTTGCGCTTACTTCTTCTACTATCATCTTGATAATTTCGTCAGCAGAAACTCTGTCTGCAATAGCTTCGAAGTTAAGCTTAATACGGTGACGGAGTACAGGGTAAGCGAGTTCGTTGATATCGTTGTAAGAAACGTTAAATCTACCCTTTATTAAAGCCATAACCTTTGCTGCGGAAATAAGTGCTTGACCTGCACGAGGGCTGGCACCTACACGAACGTATTTTTTAGCAGCTTCGGAAGAACATTCGCTATCCGGATGAGTTGCAGAAGTGAGGATCATTGCGTATCTTAAAACTTCTTCGGCAACAGGAATTTGGTTGGCTGTTTGACGCATTTCTAAAAGTTGTTCGCCCGTACAAGCGCACTCTGCTACTTCGTCCATAGTCTTTTGAGTCATATCGACGATTTGCATGAGTTCGTCAAGACTTGGGTTAGGAACGATAAGTTTAAACATAAAACGGTCCATTTGAGCTTCTGGCAATGGATACGTACCGTCTTGTTCGATTGGGTTTTGAGTTGCAAGAACGAAGAAAGGTGAAGAAAGTTTTCTTGATACACCCATAACCGTTACGGTGTGTTCTTGCATGGCTTCGAGAAGCGCAGATTGAGTCTTTGGCGTAGCACGGTTGATTTCGTCCGCCAAAATAATATTACTGAAAATTGGACCAGGTTGGAATTCGAAGTTAGAATTTCCGTTTTCGTCCTTGACGATTATGTTAGTACCGGTAACGTCGGCAGGCATGAGGTCAGGGGTAAATTGTATACGGGAGAAAGGCAAATCAAAAACTCTACCTAAAGATCTTACAAGACGAGTCTTACCAACCCCGGGAACACCTTCTAAAAGAACGTTACCACCGGCTATCATAGCAATGATAGTACCCTCTACTACTTCCTTTTGACCAACGACGTCTCTGGAAACTTGTTCAAAAATGTTAGCGCATTGTTTGCAAAATTGTTCAATATTCTTTTCTGTAACCATAATTTCTTCCTTTTTATCGTTTTATTTTTTCTCGTTTTATTTTTTTTATTTTATTATTTAGCGATAGAATCGAAGTAATCTCCGATACCGCCTTTGTGTCCCGGTGGGAGTTGACCGTTAGATCCTACTGATTCTGACATTTGTTGGCTTGCGTTGTCGAAGGTAGATCCGCCGTAATAGGTGTTTCCGTTAAATACTTGGTTGTTTGGACTGTATTGTCCGCCCTCTCCGTCTCCTTCTCCGTCGCCGTCACCGTCTTCTCCTGGTTTTCCAGGTTTTCCGGGCTTTCCAGGCTTTCCTTCTTCGTCGCCCGGCTTACCGTTGACGTCGTCGCCTTCTTGTTCTTCTCCAGGTTGCCCTTCGCCATCTCCAGGTTCCCCTTCGTCGTCTAATTCTTGGAATTCGGCTACGTACGTCATGCTAGCTTTTACTTTTACGTCGCATCTATACGGATCTGTCGAGCCGTCTGACCATTTTACGA
>JAZNFL010000255.1:0-4900 GCA_045589135.1 Christensenellaceae bacterium | reverse complement strand
AGACCGCTTGGCCTCCGACTTAACTTAAAGTTATTATATAACTTTTTTTTGATTTTGTAAACATAAAACGACCATACTTTTGCATAAGTTGTCCTATGAATACAATCTTTTTTATAATTTGTACACTTTCTCTTGTCGTTTTGTGCTTTACCAACCCTCAATCAGTTGCAAGCATTTTGGTTGTATGTGGAGAAAAAGCCTTAACTTTATCCATTAAACTTTTAGTCGTTTACGTCTTTTGGTTAGGAATAATTAAAATCGCAGAAAACGGCAAACTGACGGACAAAATAGCGTCTTCTTTGCATCCAATAATAAAATTGGTTTTCGGAAAGATTTCTCCTATTGCAGAAAGGCATCTTTCTTTAAATTTATCCTCTAACCTGCTTGGCGTAGGCGGAATAGCTACACCCGCAGGTATAGCCACAGTCAAGCAACTCTCCAAAGACGGAAACGTCTTTGCTTCTTCTATGCTACTGGTCGTAACCGCAACGGGATTACAACTTTTACCTACGTCCGTGCTATCTTTACGTGCATCGTTCAACTCAAAAGCCGTCAATTCTATACTATTGCCAACTATTTTATCAACTGTAATTTCTACTGCTTTCGGAATACTTTTGACAACGATATTTTTAGGGAGAAAAAAGAAATAACCACTATGATTATACCTATCTTTATATTAGCAGTTTTTATATACGGCAAAATTAAAAAAGTTAAAGTCTTCGACAGTTTCGTCGAAGGTGCAAAAGGAGCAATACCCTTGGTCGTGTCGTTGTTTCCGTATATTTTTGCGATGTTTTTTATGATAGAAGTATTTACAAAAAGCGGTCTATCCGTCGTTTTAAAAAAATTATTAGATCCTTTTGTTTCTATTTTTGGAATCCCTAAAGAACTTACCGAAATGCTTATATTAAAACCTTTTTCCGGTGGAGGAAGCCTTGCACTTCTATCCGATATTTACACTACTTACGGAGTGGATTCTTTTATATCTCTATGCGCTTCTTGTATATACGGATCTTCAGAAACTTTATTTTACGTCGTGGCAACGTACTTTAACGGAGTAAAACACAAGCAACTATCCGTGCCTATAATTATATCTTTAGTTTCTTGTTTTATAGGGGTGGTTTTTGGGTGTTTTATTTGCAATTTAATAGTATAGTCTGCCAATTTTATGTAATACGTATTTTATAATTTAGATATTTTAAGCAAAATTTTTATCTCACACAAAAAAAACAAAACTCGACCGTTTAAGTCGAGTTTTGCAAATTATTATTAGTTGTTTAATCTAAAACAAAATCTTTTCTTATTAAGAAATTTTTGCTCCTTGATATACGCAAACTTCTTCCGAATCGAAAAGTTCTACTCCGCCGTTACAATTAACTTCCGACTCTCCGTCTATTACTATTCCGGAATAATGTAAAGGATTTCCGTCTGCATCTTCGTCTGCTCTACAGTTTAAAGCGTCCTTTCCGTCCGCATAAGAAACTATGTTTACAATACTTTCTTCTACAGAAATAAGTCTGTTGGCATTTATTCCGTTACCGGTAACTGCAGTATTTATCGTTACGTCGCTAGAAACCAATACAACGTAAGAATACGCTTGTATTGCGTCGTCGCCACCGTTTAAAACTAAAACGGAATTTTCGACGTAAACGTAGCCTTCGTAATAAGTTGGGTTTAACTCGTCGTCAGGATCGACTGACTCTGCTTTTATTCCGTCTCCCGAAGAAGTTACGGTAATTTTTGCATTTTTAATAATGGTTGCATCGTCACCTTTTATACCAGACTTAACAGCACCTGTTACCACTACTTCGGTATCCTTAATGCAAAGGACGTCTTTAGTGTAAAGACCGTGTTTGTTTTTTCCTTCTACGGTAATTTTACCCGTACCTAAAACGGTCAAATCCCCTTTAGCGTAAACAGCTCCGGTATACTTGCCCGTTGCGTTTTGCTCGTTGTAAGTTTTGCAATCGGTAAAATAGTTATCCGTTTTGTCTTCTGCATATAAAACTAAATCTGTTTCTCCGTAAGCACAAATAGCAGGGCCGTCAACACCGGTTATTTCTACACCTGCAAGTATAAGCGTAACGCACTTGCCTGAAAGTTTTTCTGCCGTAACGTAAACCGTTCCGCTAAAACTTCCTTCTAATCTATAAGTTCCGTAATCAGAAATAGTTACCGAATTACCAGAAATACTTACCGCAGATTCTTTTGCTCCTTCTACCGAAGGATAAGCACCTAATAAAACGAGAGTTTCTTGACCTTCTAATTCGTATTGCTTAATTTCTTTATCGATTTTTCCTTTTTCTTCGATTAAAGCTTTTAAATCAGCACTCATTTCGGGTTCTACGACTTCCGGAACAGAAACCGTTTCTGAAGCAACTTCTGAACCTGCAACACTTTCCGTTTCGGACTCTTGTGGGGATTGACTATTCCCTTTATCTCCTCCACCACAGCCAACCAATGCAATTGACGTCATCATTATTACCGCAATTAACAAAAGTAAAAATTTTTTCACGTTTAGCCTCCTTATCAAACGTTTTTAATTTTTATTGATACCCGTAGTTTTATATTAAACCGTATATAATCTCCAAAATAAAATTTTATACTATTTGCGACACAAACTACGCTTATCTTTATTTAGTATACCATACTATTTGACAAATAACAATATAAAAAATAATTTTTATTATTAATACGTAAAAAAAATTAGGCGTAGCGGAAATCCGCCACGCCGACAATTTTAAATTAAAGATTAAAGTTCTGCAAAGTACTTGATAGTTCTTACCATTTGAGAAGTGTAAGAGTTTTCGTTATCGTACCAAGAAACAACTTGAACTTGAGTTTCATCAGTTTCTGCAATATAGGTTGCCATAGTTTGAGTTGCATCGAAAAGAGAACCGTAAGTGATACCGATAATATCAGAAGATACGAGTGGTTCTTCGGTGTAACCGAAGGAATCAGAAGCAGCAGCCTTCATAGCAGCGTTGATACCTTCAACAGTAACATCCTTGCCCTTAACAACAGCTACAAGAATGGTGGTAGAACCGGTCGGAACAGGTACACGTTGAGCAGAACCGATAAGCTTGCCGTTTAGTTCGGGAATAACAAGACCGATAGCCTTAGCAGCGCCGGTAGAGTTAGGAACGATGTTTACAGCAGCAGCTCTTGCTCTTCTAAGGTCGCCCTTTCTATGTGGTCCGTCAAGAACCATTTGGTCGCCGGTATATGCGTGAACGGTAGTCATGATACCGCTCTTAACTTCTGCAAGCTTGTTAAGAGTGTTTGCCATAGGAGCAAGACAGTTAGTAGTACAAGAAGCAGCAGAAATAATGTTGTCTTCAGCAGTAAGAGTTTGTTCGTTTACGCTGTAAACGATGGTCTTAAGGTCGTTACCTGCAGGAGCAGAAATAACAACTTTTTTAGCACCAGCATCGATGTGTGCTTGAGATTTTGCTTTAGAGCAGTAGAAACCGGTACATTCTAAAACTACGTCTACGTTAAGAGCGCCCCAAGGACAGTTAACTGCATCTTTTTCTGCGTAGATTTTGATAGTTTTACCATTTACGGTGATGGTTCCTTCTTCGTCGTTTGCAGAAACGGTGTTTGCAAGAGCGTATCTACCCTGTGCAGAGTCGTACTTAAGAAGGTGAGCAAGCATAGAAGGGCTGGTAAGGTCGTTGATAGCAACAACTTCGTAACCTTCTGCGCCGAACATTTGTCTAAAAGCAAGACGTCCGATTCTTCCGAAACCATTAATTGCAACTTTTACATTTGCCATTTTGATATATCCTCCAAAATAATTTTATCTAATTTATGCGTAAGAGATATACTTTTTATCCTTACCCCTTACACCAACTAACATTATACTAGCATTTACTTAAAGTGTCAACAAATTTTGTAAAATTTATTCATTTTTTAACTTTTTTACCAAAACTTTTAATAAAAAACACGTCAAACCGCTATATTCGTTATTATTAAAGTTTATACGAATAAAAAATCTTAACTTAAAATTTTATTTTTTTCGATGACCGCTTAATATTTACTATATAATGTACTATACAAGCAAAGAATCAATATATCGTTATTATTTTGCCGGTATCTTTGCCGATTGCCACGTCGTAAATTTTTTCTGCGACTTCTTCCGTCTGTATAATTCTGCCTATCGGCGTAGTCTTTACGAAATCGTCAATATCTTCTTTAGAAAGATGAGCGTTCATTTGGGTGTCTACAAGTCCGGGAGAAACAGCGTTGACTCTTACCCCCGATAAAGAAAGTTCTTCCGCAAGCGATACGGTAAAAGAATCTATAGCGCCTTTGGTTGCAGAGTAAACGACTTCGCAACTCGCAGGCTTTTGTCCCCATACGGAAGAAAGATTTACTACTGCCCCGCAAGAAGAAATTAAATCGCCAAAAAACGCCTTACAACAATTAAAGACGCCCTTTAAATTAACCGCCACCACTCTGTCGAATTCTTCTTCCGTAACGTCAACTAAGACCTTTTGAGGAAGAGCTATTCCTGCATTGTTGACGAGCACGTCAACTCTTCCGTATTTTTTTATTACGTAATCTCTCATGGCGCAAACGGACGCATAATCCGCCACGTCTGCTTGATACGCTTCTCCGCCAATTTTTTTTGCGAGATCTTGAGCCAGCGTAACATTTTTGGCATAATTGACGATAACGGTATGTCCAAACTTGGCAAATTTTTCACAAACTGCCTTGCCTATACCACGGCTACCACCGGTTACGACTACTACCATACTTCCTCCTTATTATAAAAGGTTTATACTCTTTATAAAACGCGTATAATTAATTCGACGCAATTATAAAGCGTTGCTAAATACTTATAAACAATCTTAGATTCGTCAATAAAAATTCAACTTACAGCACTTTTAATCCG
>JAZNFL010000254.1:0-3611 GCA_045589135.1 Christensenellaceae bacterium | reverse complement strand
TAAAGGAGTTTTTATGAAGACTATAAAAAGGCTTGCGTCTTGTATAAGACAATATAAGCTTTATACTATACTTACCCCGCTGTTTATGGTAGGGGAAGTCATTTTTGAACTTTTAATACCGTATCTTATGTCGGAAAAAATATTGGGTTATCTCGCAACGGTAACAACATCTCCCGACGTTGGATATCTTTTAAAATGGGGGGTTATTTTAATAGGATGTGCGTGCGTGTCGTTTACTTGCGGAACGCTTTCGGGTGTGTATTGTGCAAAAGCTTCTGCGGGTTTTGCGTCTAATTTAAGACACGATTTATTTTATAAAGTGCAGACGTTTTCTTTTTCTAACGTAGATAAGTTTTCTACGTCGAGCTTAGTTACGAGATTAACTACAGACGTCAGTAACGTTCAAAACGCATTTATGATGATTATAAGAACGGCAGTAAGAGCCCCTCTTATGATGATATTTTCTCTTGTGTTTTCTTTAAGAACTTTTACAAGGGTAGGAGCTATGCAGACCAAACAAATGGCAACGGTTTACGGCATAGTTATTCCTTTACTTATATTAGGTCTTGCAAGCATAATGGCAGTGGTTATGCCTTTCTTTAACAAAATATTTAAAAAGTACGACGCTTTAAACGAATCCGTTCAAGAAAACGTAAAAGGTATGAGAGTCGTTAAGGCGTACGTAAGAGAAGAGTACGAAAAACAAAAGTTCGACAAGGCTTCGGAAGAAGTCCGTAAAGACTTTACCAAGGCAGAAAAAATCCTTGCGTTTAACAACCCAATTATGATGGCGTGCATGTACTCCACGATGTTGTCCGTCATAGTAATTTGCGGAAAAGCTGGTATTTTTGGCGGTCAAAAATACGTCGTTATGAGTAGCCTTCAGTCGCTTATCTCGTATTCGATGTCGGCTCTTATGAGTTTTATGATGTTGTCGATGATTTTCGTTATGGTAACTATGGCTGTTGCATCCGCAAGAAGAATTTGCGAAGTTTTAGACGAAAAGAGCGATATAGAAAACCCACAAAACCCCGTTTACAACGTAGAAAACGGCGACGTTGAATTTGTAAACGTAAACTTTAAGTATAACTCTCACGCAGAAAAATACGCCTTATCCGATATAAATCTTAAAATAAAATCGGGAGAAACCATCGGTATTATAGGTGGTACGGGTTCGTCTAAGACGTCCTTAATCAACTTAATTTCCAGACTATACGACGCGACGGAAGGAGTTGTAAAGGTAGGCGGTAAAGACGTAAAAGATTACGACCTCGACACGTTGAGAAATCAGGTGGCGGTTGTTTTGCAAAAGAATTTGTTATTTAGCGGAACGATTGCAGAAAACATTCGTTGGGGGGATTTAAACGCCCCAATGGAAGAAGTTAAAAGGGTGTGCAGACTTGCTCAGGCAGAAGAATTTATAGAGGGATTTCCGGATAAATACGAAACCCGCATAGAACAAGGTGGAACTAACGTTTCCGGTGGACAAAAGCAAAGATTGTGTATAGCAAGGGCGTTGCTTAAAAAACCTAAAATTTTAATTTTAGACGACTCTACTTCGGCAGTAGATACCAAGACGGATGCACTTATAAGACACGCTTTAAAAACCGAACTTCCGGAAGTAACGAAGATTATAATTGCACAAAGAACGGCTTCCGTACAAGATGCGGATAAGATAATCGTTATGGAAAACGGCAAAATTAACGGCGTTGGTACGCACGAAGAACTTCTTAAAAACAACGCTATATATCAAGAAGTGTACAATACTCAAAATAGAGTAGGAGAGCAAGGAGGTGAGCTTTAATGGCAGGACCAAACAGAGCAAGAGGACCAAGACCAAAGGTCAACAAAGCAACCTTCCCAAGACTTGTAAAAATGTTGGTAACGAGATATAAGTGGTGGCTTTTACTCGTGTTAGTTTGTCTTTTAATCTCTTCCATTGCAGGGGCTTCGGCAGGTATCTTTTTAGAAAACGTAATAACTAAAATAGACACCGGAGATTGGCACGGATTAAAGGTAGTAATTATCGTTATGGCGAGCATATTCGTCCTTGCGATAATCGCAGGGTTATCGAGATCGATGATAATGGCAAAGGTAACACAAGGATTTTTAAAAGACGTCCGTGCAGAGATGTTTAACAAGATGCAAAACCTTCCCATAAAGTATTTCGATACGCATACGCACGGAGATATAATGAGCGTATACACCAACGACGTAGACGCAATTAGGCAACTTGTTTCGGAGAGTTTGCTTTCTATTATTCAAACGGTTATAACAATTTCCATTTTAGTAGTAACCATGCTTTCTTATAGCGTTTGGCTTACGTTAGTCGTTGGATTGTTTGTAATACTAATGAGTTTCGTCGTAAAAAAAGTCGGCGGTAATTCTGCTAAATATTTCGTAAAACAGCAAATTTCTCTCGGTAAGTGCGAAGGATTTATAGAAGAATCAATGCACGGTCAAAAGGTCATTAAGGTTTTCACTCACGAAAGAAAATCCGAAGAAGACTTTGATAAATTAAACGAGCAATTTAGAGAGGATTCGACAAAAGCTCATACGTTTGCAAATATATTAATGCCAATGATGGGCAATATCGGACACCTTTTATACGTCGTTATTGCTCTCGTAGGGACGCTTTTGGCTGTTTCTTCTTTGCCGGGATGGTTTAAATGTTTTTCGTTTAGCGGTAAGCCTTTAAGCATAGCCATAATAATAGCGTTTTTGCCTATGAGTAGAAATTTTACCCAAAATATTTCTCAAGTATCTCAACAGATAAACGCAATATTTATGGGGCTTGCAGGAGCAGAGAGAATCTTTGCTATAATAGACGAAGAGCAAGAGCCGGACGACGGTTACGTTACGCTTGTAAATGCCGAATATGGAGAAGACGGTCAGCTTAAAGAAGTCAATCACCGCACGGGTATTTGGGCTTGGAGACATCCGCACGTCGCAGACGGAACGGTTACGTATACCGAGCTTAAAGGCGACATAGTTATGGACGACGTGGACTTTGGATACGTTCCGGAAAAAATCGTTTTACACGGTGTAACGCTTTATGCTAAGCCGGGACAAAAAATAGCATTCGTTGGGGCGACGGGCGCAGGTAAAACTACCATAACCAATCTAATAAACAGATTTTACGACATTGCCGACGGAAAAATTCGTTACGACGGAATAAATATCAATAAGATAAAGAAAGCCGACCTTAGACGTTCTCTTGCAATGGTTTTACAAGATACGCACTTATTCACGGGAACGGTTATGGATAATATTCGTTACGGCAAACTTGACGCGACGGACGAAGAGTGTGTGAATGCTGCAAAACTTGCAAACGCACATTTCTTTATCTCGCATTTGCCTAATGGATACGACACTATGCTAACCGCAGACGGCGCTAACCTTTCTCAAGGACAAAGACAATTACTTGCAATCGCGCGTGCGGCAGTTGCTAATCCGCCCGTACTTATTCTTGACGAAGCGACCAGTTCTATTGACACGAGAACGGAAGCCCTTATCGAAAAAGGTATGGATAAACTTATGGAAAACAAAACGGTATTCGTTATTGCTCATAGATTATCCACCGTTCGAAACGCCAACGCTATAATGGTGCT
>JAZNFL010000253.1:0-5493 GCA_045589135.1 Christensenellaceae bacterium | reverse complement strand
ACTGTCTTTTTGACATGTTTTATATCTCTTTAATAAGATTATTTACGTCTGCATAAAAATATTCTTCTCCGTGTCTGTTTTTAAATCCTTTATAGCTAAAAAATTTAGTATAGAACATATTTTCGTACACGTCTTGTTTTTGGTAGAAATTGAAGAATTGTCTATGGAAATTATCCCTAAGCATTGCGTATTTTTCGTCTTGGGTAGAAAGCTTGGTTCTCTCTTCTCCTACCTTACCGCAATATACGTCTTCTTCTATTATTTCTAAAACGTAAATATCTCCGTTTGTGTCAAAGTAATAAAACTCTTCTCCCTTTAACGTAAAAAATTTATCGTTAAACATTCCGGACTCCATAGAGACGAATAAACTTCTCTCTTCTTCTTCCGTTTGTGCAAACATCGACCGTCCGTGATACAAATTCAAATTAAACGAATACCCAAATAAATCCATAAGGGTAGGAGCAAGATCGTAAGGGCTTGTCCATTTTTCTAAAAGCAATCTTCCGTCTTTACTGCTTACGTTTCCTTTCCCTGCTACAAATCTCGGATTTGCACTGCCTTTAGAATACTCGGTTACCGAACCATCTTCTTCTTTGACTGACAACGGCAAACTACCGTCGTAAATAAACATCGGTACGGTATAGAGGTTTTGATAATAGTTTTGGTCTGTAGTGTACCCCTTTAAAGAAAAGGCTAACTCGTGATAATATGCGTTATGATCGCCAAATAATACGAGTGCAGTATCTTCAAGCAATCCGCTTTCGCTTAAATGCTCTATAAGTGCTTGCAAACCAAGATCGAGATCCATATACGAAGCTTGATACTGTTTATATCGCAAATATAATACGTGGAGTTCTTCTTCCGTATATAAATCCGTACGAATTATTCCCGACTCGATAAATTTTTCGCTAAAATCTTCGAAGGTTATTCTGTCGTAATATTTGCACAAGAACGGGATTTTGCTTTGTCTTTCGTAATCGGCTTTTTGTTTTGTAGAAGTATTGGCAGTATAGTCCCATTTAGGATTGTCGATATGAGTTGCGTACTCTACGAGATTATCGTAGTTGCCGTGCATAGTTATCGTGGTTACGAAGCTAAAAAACGGCTCTTGTAATCCCGTCGGTGCAATGGTGTTTGCCATACTGGAAAACAATTTATAGTCAGAATCCAAATGATAAAAACTCTCTTTTCCGTTATGTCCGTCAAGTTCGGGCATTTGCTCGTTAAAATAAAGATTTTCGAACCCTAAAACGGTATGCGTAGATCCTCTATCGTAAAACTCTTGAGTGTTGTTATGGAAATATGCGGTTTGATAACCGGAATTTTTTAAAATATTTGGGAGAGAATAAGGATAGCTTAAAGTTCCGTTCTTTTTGTCTTCCGTCAAAAGCAATTGTAAGGTTGATTCTGTCGGGAAGTTACCTAAAATAGAAATTGCTTCCGATTGATTAGTCTTGTTTTTGCTATAATACTTGTTTGCCGTTACACCTTGCGTTGATAAAGCGTAAAGCGTTGGTGTCAATTCTGGGTCTATGCCAAACCACTCTCCCGATTCCATCATGACCATTATGATGTTTTTACCTTTTAAAATTCCGGTATAAGGAGTGTAATTTTGATTAGCCGACGACATTTCTCCTTGTTGATAGAAAGCGTCGATTTTATCAAGGCTGTCCGCTATCTCGGTAGTATCCGGAGTATCTATAGCGTTTGCTACGTTTCTAAAATAAAAAGCAAACGTACCGAACTTTCTATATGCTTTTAACTTTAAACTGAAGTTCATATCAAAGAATAAATCTTTGTCGTCTTGCAAAAGATAAAAGTCGTCTTCTGCAGACGCCGTATTTAAGTTGTTCGTTACGACAGTAAAAATCGTTCCGGAAAAAATTTCGCACAACATAAATACGAGAAGAAATATAACTGCAAATTTATGAGATATTTTAGAACTTACCTTATAGCGTTTTAAATAAACTAAGAAAATAACTTCTATTAAGACGATGGCGACAAGCCCAATTAAAAACGGATAGCTTACGAAGCTTCTGCTAAACACGTCTCCGACGGCTGTTACCAAGTTTAACATGTCGACGGTAAAAATGTTTTGCATCGTAGGATGATTGTACATTGCCTCGTTGACAAAGGATATAAGCGATTGTAAAGCCAATAAAAATACTATAATTATGCCTTGTGCCGTAAACGACGGAATTAAAAAAACAAAGGCACAAATTGCAAGCAGAATAATTACGTCCATCCAATAATATTGAGGGAAAACCCCCATACCCATGACGTTGAACGTAACGAACTCTATCAGCATTGCCAAAATAAAGTAACTCGCTATATATAAAAGTTTTTTCTTGATAATAGTTTTCATTTTTTCTCCAAATTAAAAATCTCTCTAAATAGTTTTAACACGCACGTTTCAGCGTCCGCAAAAACTTCCACCGAAACCATTTCTCCATCGTTTGACACTTCGATTTTGCCGTGTTTTACTTTTAGATTGTTTATTGCAGAGTTTATCTTTTTAAGTATTTTATTATTTTTTAATCCGTTGCCTATAAAATAAATCGTTCCTTGTTTATCTAGTTGACGATAATTTATAATTTGAATTTTTTTACCTTTAATTTGTCTTTCGGAAATTAAGGTCGTTTTCCCTTTTGGTTGAAAAGTATTCCTTATAATTGTTTTGACTTTTCCGTTTAAAAGAATCTTAGATGCTCCGTCAGAAAACACCTCTGCTCCGGAAAGTGCAAGTTTTTCCACTTGACTGTAAGTAAGTCTTTTGACTGTAGGAGAATTTTCTATTACTTTGGGAGAAACTCTCTTTATTCCGTTGACGTCCGTCCAATTTTCGTAAACGGCTTTTAAAGCGCACGCAAACAAAGCACCCGTCTCGTCGCTTCCACCACGTCTAAGCAAAGAAATTTTTCCTTCTTCGTTACCGTAAAAACCGGGGACGACTATCCCACGTTTTATACTTACACGGTCAATTTTTTTACAACTGTTACAAACGTCAATTATTCCGTCTTTTACAGTTACGACGTCGTATGCGTCAAGAAGATCATAGCCTATTATTAAAGCCGTCAAAACGGCTGACAAATACTCCCCTCTGGACACCAAATAATCGTCCGAACAGTTACTTATCTCTTTGTATATTCTATTTATTGAATTTTCTATCTCGTTTTTATATCCGTATGCCGTCGCAATTTCTATATAACGACTAAAAGCTTCGTCGAGTAAACTTAAATATTTTACACCACGTTTTCTTTTATCGCAACATCGAAATAACAAATCGGTAACCTTTTCGACGTATTTGCCACCCTTTCCTATAGCGCTTACGACGACAATTTTTCTTTCGTTGCATCTTCGGATTAAATCTTTTACGGTATCAAAACCTTCTTTAGTCGATAAAGAAGAACCTCCGAATTTGCAAACCTTAATCAATTATTTGGTCACCGTAAAAACAACCAAGGCAAGCAATAAAGCAAAAATAAAAATAGGAAAATTATTTTTAAAAAATTCCGAAAAATTAAACTTTTCTCCTTTCATCTCCTCACTTAGTCCTCCTTAATTTGCCAATAGAAATCATTTAACGTTTTTTCAAGCATTTCCGTATTTGCGTATCGAGTTATTTTACCCCCGACCGCTATGGATATAATACCTGTTTCTTCCGAAACGATAATTGCCGTTGCGTTTATGGTTTCGGTTATACCTATGCCGGCACGATGACGTGTGCCGAGTTCTTTTGGAATGTTTGTTTCTTGAGTCAACGGCAAAAAGCATCCCGCTGCCGTTATGTGTGTTCCGTTTATTACCATCGCCCCATCGTGAAGCGGAGAATTAGGAAAGAATACACTCTCTATCAAAGCAGAAGAAATCTCTGCGTTTACCCTTGTTCCGGAAGCCAAAACGCTCGTTGGAAAGTTGTTGTTTGCAAGGACTATAAGAGCGCCTATACGACTTTTCGACATGTTTTGCACTGCCTTTATGATATCGCCTATTATTACCTTTTCGTCCCCGCTTTTACCAGCGTTATCCGTATTATTTATTTCGCCTTTCTTTTTTTCTCCAAAGTTCCAAATATCTCTCTTTACTTCGGTTGCAAAAATCGTAATGTACGCCATGACGAACAATATAGGAATAACGTTAAAAAACATAGCGTTTATTTTTAACAATAAAAAGATAAACCCAACGACGACGATGGCAATACCCATTATTGCGTTTAATACTCTACCGTTACTGTTTTTCCCTAACTTTAACATCCAAAAGAACACTATCGTCCAAAGAACTATTACAATAACCGACTTGTAGTCGAAATTGGCGTATGCACTTTTAATTTGATCTAAAACTTCTCCCATAAATGTCTCCTTTATCCTATGTGATAGTTTATCTGCTTGCTTCTACCATTATTTTAAAAACAGAATTCCATAGAGCGTCGTCTAAGGCGATTTTGCCACTCTTAAAATCCGCATCGTATTCCGTAAGACGCTTAACTATGTCTTTGAGTTTAACAGGAGAAAAGCTCCTTGCTTGCTCTTTTGCTTTTTTTATTGCGTACTCTTTAACCCCTAACATCTCTGCTGTTTTAGAAGGAGTATAAGAAGTAATACTTACGAAAAGCAGTCTTCTAAAATGCATATATATCGAAACGAACAACCTTTGCTTGTCGGTATTTTTATCAAGCAAATCAAAAAGTGTTTCGTAAGCTTTTTCGAACAACCCTTTTGCTATATATTCTACAGCTTCATATATGCGGTAGTCGGTATCTTTTGTTACGATTGCCTCAACGTCCTCTACTGTAATTTTATCCTTGCCGTGACAATAACAAACTAGTTTTTCCATCTCTCCGGAAATTCTCGTCATATCGCATTGACAATAATCGCAAAGTTTTTCTATTACGCCTACGCATAAACCGAGTTGAGCTTTTAAAGCTCTACTCTTTACCCACACTGCTACGAGATCAGCATCTCCTTTATTACAATCGACTAAAGTAACTTTTGGCAGTTTTTTTAGCGAATCGGATTTTTCTGAATTGACTATTATTAAAATAATTTCTTCTTCCGGAGAATTGATACAAGAAATTACCCCTTTGCCGTTTTTAACTTCTATAGCAGTTGGATAATAATCTCTTAGCACGACTACCCGTTTAGGACTCATAAAAGGAAAGGATTTTAAAGCCGATACGACTTCGTCCTGTTTTTCTTTAACAAAAGAACCCTCAAATACAGAATAATTAAATTCCGGTTGAGTCATAAATTTGTCTTTGATAAGTTTAACCGCTCTCTCCCGTAGAAAAGCATCATCCCCTTCGACGAGATATACCGGCAATGCGCCGTCGTTAAAACTTCGTCTTAAATCTTGAAACTTCACTTAATCCTCCACGGTAATCAATCCAAATTTTTTACGCCAAAAATTAATAACACTTCTAATTTTAACATATTTTTTTTTATAAGTAAACTTTAATAATAAAATATTTTATTATTAAAGTTTACTTATAAAAAA
>JAZNFL010000252.1:0-7803 GCA_045589135.1 Christensenellaceae bacterium | reverse complement strand
GTAGTCAAAAAGAAAAAAAGACCACGCAAGTTTGCGTGGTCGTATTTGCAATAAAAGCTTTTGATATAAAATAAGGTTTTGTTACGAGGTGGAACAAAGACAAAAATAAAAACCACCCGAATATAAGGGTGGATGATTATTTAAAATAAAATTATACTCTGGTAACTTTGTCACCCTTTAAACATCTCGTGCATACGTAAGCATAAGAAGGGGAGCCGTTTTCGCCAGCGATTCTTACTTTTTGAACGTTAGCGCTGTAAGAACGTGGAGTCTTACGGTTACTGTGACTTACTTTGTTACCGGAAAGTTTGCCCTTTCCGCAAACGCTACATACTCTTGACATTATCAAACACCTCCAAACCTACAAAATCTTTTTTTAGCATAGATACTATACCATTATTTTAATAAAAAAGCAACAAAATTTGACCACTTTTAAAGATTTAGTCTAAAAAAAATAACATAAAACAAAAAGTTGGTTAAAATCCTTGCAAAAAACGAAGGATTATTGTAAAATATTAATATAGAAAAATACGGAGGTTGCCATATGTCTGTAAGCACGTCTAATATTTACGGAACTATATCGATTACGGATTACGCTATAGCTAAGGTAGTAAGCCACGCTTCTTTAGAGTGTTATGGTATAGTAGAAATGGTGTCCCGTAAGATATCCGACAGCATAGCGGATTTATTTAAAAAAGGAAAGTCTACAAAAGGTGTAAAGGTAGTAACGTCGGGAGATAGAATATATATCGACGTATACGTAATAATTAAGTTTGGTGTATCCATTTCCGCCGTTGCGGAATCTTTAAAAGAAGCAGTTAAATATCAAGTAGAAAAATTCACGGGTATGATAGTCAATACCGTAAACGTTAATATTGTAGGCGTAAAATTATAAATTTCTTTTCTTCAGGTTACAGATTTAGGTAGCCTGTTTTATCGTATATTTAAAGGAGAAAGTTAAATGAAAACTATAAGTGGTGCATTGTTTACCAAAATGATGGTATCTGCATCAAAATTATTAGATATAAATAGAGAAAAAATAGACTCGTTAAACGTATTCCCCGTTCCTGACGGAGATACAGGTACGAATATGTCCCTTACTATGCAAAGTGCGGTAAGAGAGTTAAGTCAACACAAGACCAATAACCTTCACGATATAGCAGACGCCGTATCAAAGGGCGCTTTAAGAGGCGCAAGAGGTAATTCCGGCGTTATTCTTTCGCAAGTTTTAAGCGGTATATGCGCAATTGTAAAAGACGAACAAACAATAGATACTAAGCTTTTAGTCAAGGCTCTTAAAAACGCCACTAAGGTTGCATATAGTGCGGTTTCTAAACCAAAAGAAGGAACTATGCTTACCGTATGCCGTCTTATATCCGAGCATATGCAAAACAATTATCGTGGCAAGTCTATCGAAGAGTTCTTCGAAGAAGTTATTCTTTCCGGAGAATCAGCTCTTGCTATGACTCCGGAACTTTTACCCGTACTTAAAAAGGCAGGGGTAGTAGACTCCGGTGGTATGGGACTTTTGACCGTCTTTAAGGGTATGCAAAAAGCCATTTTGGGCGAAGAGATAGAAGGTTCTTCTATATCCTTAGAAGTAACCGCTCCCGTCGTTAAAAACGACATCAACGAGCATGCCGATATATTAAATTTGGGTGCAATAGAATTCGGCTATTGTACGGAGTTTTTCATTATCAATCTCAAAAAACGTACGACTACTGCCGACATAGATAAATTGAGAGAATATCTCATGTCTATAGGCGATAGCGTATTGGTAGTTGGCGATTTAAGTTTTGTAAAAATCCACGTTCATACCAACAATCCTGGTAAAGCTCTTACTAAGGCTTTAGAACTTGGAGAAATCGACAAGATCAAGATCGAAAACATGCTCGAACAAAATAGAGAACTCATCAAAAAATACGAAGCAGAAAAGAAGTTGATGGGTATGCTTGCCGTTAGCCAAGGCGCCGGAATGAAGGAAATCTTCCAAGACCTTATGGTAGACAGAGTCGTAGAAGGCGGTCAAACTATGAACCCAAGCGCTAGCGATATAGCCGATGCGGTAATAAAGATCAATGCAGAAAACATCTTTATCTTCCCTAACAACACAAATATTATTTTAGCAGCAGAGCAAGCTAAGTTCCTCGTAGAAGGCAAAAAGATACACGTTATTCCTACCAAAAACGTACCTCAAGGTTTTTCTGCGGCACTCGCATTTAATCCGGAAGCAAGCGTAGAAGAAAACTTAGTTAATATGCTCCACGCAATAGACAACGTTTCTGCGGGACAAATTACCTATGCCGTTAAGTCGACAAAGATCGACAGAATGACGCTTAAAGAAGGCGACATTATCGGTCTTGACAACAAAAAGATTCTCGCTAAAGGAACAAGCATTCCAGAAGTGGCTAAAAAGCTCGTTTCTAGACTCGTTTCTCCTGCTCATAGCGTAATCAATTTATATTACGGACAAGACGTAAAAGAAGAAGACGCAAACAAGTTGGCGGAAGAAATTGCAGAAACTTATCCGGATTGCGACGTTCAAGCGCTCTCCGGCGGACAACCTATTTATTATTACATTATTTCGGTAGAGTAATTAATAAATTTGCAATAAACAATAAGTTTAAAACCAAAAGGAAAACCCGAAATATTCGTGTTTTCCTTTTTAATTACAGTGCAAAATTATCAATTGTAGGATTTTTTGCTTTTTATTTAAAGGTAAATTAATTTTTTTAGAAAAATAAAGTTTTAATTATCGTTTAAGGACTCGTATATGCAGTTGACAAATATTAAAGGCGTAAGTCTTAAAAGACAAGAAGAACTTAATAAATGCGGTATTTATACGGTGGAAAATTTATTAAAAAAATTTCCTAAATCGTATTTAGATTTACGCAAAGTAACGCCAGTAAGGTTTTGTTATCATAACGAATTGACGTTGACGCTCGCAAGGGTGGTTAGCATTCCTAAAACCTTTGTTTCCGGGAAAAAAACGAGATACGTAAAGGTGGTTTGCGAGCAAAACGGAGACCTTTTTACTGCTGTTTGGTTTAATCAACCTTACGTTTTACAAAAACTTAAAGAAGGCAAAGAATACTTATTTTTCGGTAGGGTTAAAAATTCTTTTTCTGCTACATCGCTTATAAATCCTACCTTCGAAGAAGCCGACAAAAACAATAGATTAAAGGGGATAATCCCCGTTTATCAAATTAAAGGAAGTATTTATCAATCGGTTTTTAGAAGTTTTATCAACAACGCTTTAAGCGTGTATAACGTTCAGTCGGCAATACCTTACGACGTTGCGCAAAAATACAATTTGGGAGAATTAAAGTCCGCTTACTACGCCGTCCATAACCCGGACACCTTCGAAAACGTCCGTTTGGCTTCGGAAAGAATAGCCGTAGAAGAATACTTTTTGTTGATTTCTGCCTTTAAGGTTATAAAAGGTCAGGTAAAAACGGATAGAGTCAATCGTTATACGACGACGGCAGAGCAAGTAAAAGAGTTTTCGGACAGGTTTGGATTTACTTTTACCGGTGGGCAAAAAAAGGCGGTAAACGAGATTTTTTCCGATCTTAAAAGCAATTCGGTTATGAATAGACTTTTGCAAGGCGACGTTGGTAGCGGAAAGACTGCAGTAGCGGTTACAGCAATGTATACCGTGTTAAAATCGGGATACCAAACGGTATTTTTAGCCCCAACCGAAGTTTTGGCAGAACAAAACTATTCTATAGCAAAAAAATATCTCTCCGAATACGTGTGCGTATTTTTAAGCGGAAGCCAAACGGCAAAAGAAAAACGCCTTGCAAAAGAGGCGATAAAAGACGGACGAGCAAAAATAGTTGTAGGTACGCACGCAGTATTGCAATCGGACGTAGAGTTTTTTAATCTTGGTTTGTGCGTTTGCGACGAACAACACCGTTTTGGGGTTTCTCAAAGAAGTTCTCTTTTATCTAAGGGTATAAAGCCCGATTTGCTTGTAATGAGTGCAACCCCTATCCCAAGAACGTTATCCTTGATCTTTTACGGAGATCTCGACGTTTCTACGATAGAAGGCAAGCCTATAAACAGAGCCCAAGTAAAAACCCACGTCGTTCCTAACAGAAAGTACGACTCTATGATTAATTTTATCTTAGGGCATATAAAAAACGGAAGACAAGCGTTTTTCGTTTGTCCGCAAATAGACGGCGACGAAGAAGGCACTATTATGAGTGTTACGGAGTTATATAACGATTTGTGCAGTATTATGCCCGAAGTGAGCATAGGGCTTTTACACGGCAAGATGAAGGATAAAGAAAAAAACGCAGTAATGCAAGATTTTAAAAACAAAAAGTATTCTGCGCTCGTATCCACCACCGTTATAGAAGTCGGCGTAGACGTGCCAAACGCAAACGTAATGGTCATATATAATGCGGAGAGATTTGGGCTTTCGCAGTTGCATCAGTTAAGGGGCAGAGTAGGTAGATCCGATATAGAAAGTTTTTGCTTTTTGCTAAGCGATTCGGAAGGAGAAAAAGCCATAGAAAGACTGCGCATAATGGCAGAGACGTCCGATGGTTTTAAGATAGCAGAATACGATTACGATCAGCGTGGTGGCGGAGATTTTTTAGGAACAAGACAAAGCGGAAAGTTCGTAACCGATTTGGGCGCTTTACAGTATCCCGTTTCTGCGATATTTACGGCAAAAAAGATTTCGGACGAAGTATTTGCAACGTGTAAAGATTTAGAACAAATTAAGCGTTACGCCATAGAAAAATACGACAAATTAAAAGACGTTTCGTTAAATTAATATTAGTTTGTTTTTATAAATAAACCGTCGTTTTAAATACGGAAAAAGCAATTTTTTTAAGTTTAATAGGCATAGGCGCAATTTAAAAACGATATAAATATTATCATTTATAAAAAAAGGCTATCGAGCGTATGGCTAACCCAAAAAGTTTATTTGGATTAGGTCAATACTTTCGACGGCCTTTTTGCTTTGTGGATTTAATATTTGTTTGTTTTTGGTGGAGATGATTATTCGGCAGGTTTAAGCTCTGACGATAGAGTGCAAGATTGTTATTAATTTTTTAATCAAGGGTGTTGTATACGTCTTTTACAGAATAAAACCCACGTGGCATATCGTTAAGTTTGCGTGCTATTTTTAGTGCGTTTAAGGCAAAGACGTCTTTAGATAAAGATTTGTGCTCTAAAGAGATAACTTCGTCTTGGTGCATAAACAGAATTTTATGTTCTCCAACGGCGTTTCCTCCACGTATGCTGTGGATTATTATAGAGTGGTTATCTGCAGTGGGGTTTAAATGGTTTCTGCCGACGACGATATTGCGTTTATCTTTAAGACCTTCGTTTATTTTATTTGCAAAATATATTGCCGTTCCGCTTGGACAGTCTTTTTTATACTTGTGGTGTGTTTCTTGTATTTCTATTTCTCCGTTTTCAAAAAAAGGGGCTATATTTTTTAATTCTTCTCCAAGCATATAGGTAAACGGCGAAACGTTTGGTGCGTAAAGAAGGGTGTTGGTTTTAGAAAAATTTTCCATAGCGACAAAATCGTTTTCTTTATAACCGCTACAACAAAGCAATACTTTACAATTGTTTTTACGCGCGTAAGATAAAACGTCGGATAGGGCGGACGGCGAAGAAAAATCTATTATAACGTCCACTCCAAGGTTTACGTCTTTAAAGTTTTCATACGTTAAAATATTATCGTCGATTGTATTTAAGTCCACCCCAAAAACTATCTCTACGTCCTTAAAATAAACTGCGTTTTTTATAATTGATTTTCCCATTTTTCCGGCTATTCCGCACACGGCAATTTTAATCATCACGGCTCCTTATAATCTTTTATTTTTAATAATTCTTTATATAGTTTTTCTTTGTTTTCTTTAAGCATTTTTGTAAGGGGAGAGCGAACCTCACTCGAACATATTCCACAAAATTCCAATGCTTGTTTTATGGGTACGGGATTGGATTCGCAAAACAAAAACTTTCTTAACGGTTTTATAATATCGTCGATATTTTCGGCTTTTTTAACTTGCTTATTTTTAACGCAATTATATATTAACTTGTCGAATTTTAAAAGCAAGTTGGCTTCTGCGGATATGCTCCCCATAGCGCCGTTTCCGTAGTATTTTAAGTTTAAGTTGTCGTCCCCACTGTAAATGCAAAGTTTATCTTTTAAATAGGCGGAGTCTTTTACGTCTTTTATTTTTGCAGTTGCTTGCTTTATTGCGCAAACGTTTTTAATCTCCGATAATTCTTCTATAAAATAAAGAGGTAAATCCACCCCCGTTCTTTTAGGTACGTTGTAAATTATAACGGGCAAATTAGAGTTTTTGCAAATTTTATAATAGTATTCGTAAATTCCTTTTAAAGAGCAGTTGCATAGGTACGGTGGCATAACGAGCGTGGCGTTTGTTCCGAGTTCTTGGTAAAAAGTCTGTTCTTTAACCGTTTGACAGGTAGAAGGATAGCCCGTAGAACAAATAATAGGGATTTTATCTTTTACCACGTCTTTAACTAAATTGATAATTTTTCTTTTTTCGCTCGTTTTTAATAAATGTCCTTCTCCTGTAGAGCCGAATAAAACCAAAGCGTCCGCACCATAACAAAGCATATTACTAGCATGTTTTACAATGCAGTCGTAATCTATTTTGCCTTTTTTATACGGTGTTATCATTGCAACGGCTACGCCTTTAAATATAGGTGTTTTCATAACATTTTCTCCTTATATCGCTTTTGCGCAAAACTATAATAAAATTATCCTTTAAAGTCTATTAAGTATTTTAAAATTTCTAAAGCGTTGCTCGCAGCTCCACGTAGCAAGTTGTCCGAAACTATCCATGCGTTAAAACCGTTTTCAACCGAAAAATCCCTGCGTATTCTCCCCACGAAAACTTTATCGCTTCCTACGGCATCAAAGACAACGGGGCATTGGTCTTGTTGACTAAACGTTATAAGGTTATCTTCTTTAGAAAAAACTTCTTTGAGTTCTTCTATGGTAAAAGGCTTTTTTGTTTGAGCGTTTACAGAAATACTGTGTCCATTTTTAACAGGAACTCTAACGGCTGTTGCCGTTACGGCAATATCTTGGTCTTGTAAGATTTTTTTTGTTTCAAAAATCAACTTGTTTTCTTCCGTCGTATATCCGTCTTTATCGCATTCTCCGATTTTAGCAATGCAATTTCCGTATATGGGGTATTCAAAAAAATCTCCCGAGTAGTTTTCTTTAAGATTTAATGCGGATATGCCTTCTTTTCCTGCTCCGGATACCGCTTGTAACGTCGTATATACGACTCTTTTTAAACCCCAAATTCGTTTTACGGGACTTAAAATGTTTACCGCAGAAATGGTAGAGCAGTTGGGGTTTGCTATTATTTTTTCTTTTTTGGTAAGAATTTTATGGTTTACGCCGTACGCAATTAACGGTATATCTTGGTTTTTTCTAAAAAAAGAAGAATTATCTATTACTACGGCACCGCCTTGTACGAATAAAGGTACGTATTTAGCCGAAATTTCGTTGTCGGTACAAAAAATCGCAAAAGCAAACCCTTTGCAACTATCTTCCGTCAACGGCTGTACAGTTAAATTTTTTCCATTAAATAAAATCTTAGAGCCGACGCTTTTAGGAGAAGAAAAAACGCTTACGTCAAAAGGGTAATCTTCTTCTTGTAAAAGGTTTAAAAAGGTTTTTCCTACTAATCCCGTTGCTCCAATTATTGCAATTTTAAGTTTAATACTCTTTTTATCTCCCGTATTTATATATTGCTTTGGGATTTTTTTTATGTTAAAAAGTGAAATTTATCT
>JAZNFL010000251.1:0-5468 GCA_045589135.1 Christensenellaceae bacterium | reverse complement strand
TTATAATCGCTAAACTATTCTATAAAATTTGAGCATTTTTGTCAAGTTTTTTAAACCACTTTTTTTTTCTTGTGTCAAATTTATTATTAATACACAACATCTTGTAGGCATAAACCGTGTGGTGGCATGGTTTTTCCTACTTTTTTACGATTTCCGGTAACAAGAGCGTCTTTTACGTCTTGTAAAGATAACTTTCCGTAACCGACGTATAAAAGCGTTCCTACCATCGTTCTTACCATATTATATAAAAAACCGTTGCCCGTAACCGTATAAGTAAACCCGTCGTCCAAAAAATCCAACTTGGACGCATATATCTCCCTTACGGTGTTTTTTACCGAAGAACCCGATGCAAGAAAACATTTAAAATCGTGCTTTCCTAAAAATTCCAATGCGACTTCTTCCATCAACTTTTTATCGTATCCACCGTCTATCTTTACGCTGTATCTGTCTTTAAGCGGTAAAATTATATCCGAAGAATAACAAGAGTAAACGTAAGTCTTTTGCTTTGCCGAATACCTTGCGTTAAAATCCTCGTCTACTTGGACGGAAGATAAAATTTTTACGTCGTTTGGAAGAAATCTGTTTAATATATAGACGAACTTTTCTGCCGGAACGTTAAAGTCGGTGTCGAAATGTGCTTTTTGTCTTAACGCGTGTACTCCGCTGTCCGTTCTTCCGCTACCCGTTATAACGGCTCTACTGCCCGTGGCGGAAAGTATTGCTTCTTCTATTACTTGTTGGACGGTATTGCCCGACGGTTGAGCCTGCCAACCGTTATAACGTCCCCCGTCGTATTGTACGGTCAATAAAACTCTCATATTAAATTAACCTCGCAAAAGCGCCGTTTAAATAAACCACCATAGCCGTTGCAACGGCAAAAACCAAAACGCCTATTACGTCCCTTAAGCCTATTTTATTTTTTTTGTATTTGGTACGGCCTTTAGAGCCGGAATAACACCGAGAATCCATCGCATCGCCGAGTTCTTCCGCCCTTTTAAACGAACTGACGAGAAGGGGTATTAAGACGGGCACAAGGGCTTTTATTCGCTTAAAAATGTTACCGCTTTCGAAGTCCGCTCCCCTTGCTTTTTGAGCAGACATTATTCTGTCGGTTTCTTCGAGAAGGGTTGGGATAAACCTTAAAGCTATGCTCATTATAAGCGCCAAGTCGTGTACGGGGAACTTTATCAATTTAAGCGGAAAAAGTATGACTTCTATGCCGTCCGTAAGCGCTACGGGGCTAGTCGTCAACGTCAAAAGACTAGTACCCATAATTAAAAGTGTCAATCTCAAAGCCATAAATGCGGCAAAATAAAGCGCCTCTTTGGTAATACTTATTTTCCACCAAGAAAATACCACGTGCTCGTTTTCCGTCGTGTAAAAAAACAAGTTCATAATAGCCGTCAAAATTATGACGAAAAGTATTGCTTTTACGCTTTTTAAAACGGATGTTATCGGAACTTTAGAACAAAGCGTCATAACAACTATAAGCGATCCTGCTACTATAAAGCCGTAAAAGTTTTTAATTAAAAATATAATAACTATATAGACGACTAAAAGCAAAAGCTTTATCGCCGCATCCATCTTGTGGACGAAAGACTGCGTAGGATAATATTGTCCTAAAGTTACGTCAGAGAGCACGTTTACCTCCTTTACGCAAAATTTTTGCACTTTTTTTGCGTTGATTTTTATAATTGTTTAAGCATTAAAACTATAAATTTTGCAAGTTTTACCGCATACGGTTTGCTTATTTTTGTATTTTTTTGTATTCTTCTAAAATACTTTTTGTAAATTCTTCTAATGTGTATCCACTATTTATTTCTACGCCTTTTTGTTTTAATTTTTCTAAGACGAAAGCCGTATCCGGAACTCCTAAACGGAGTTCGTTTAACCTTTGAGTATTAGAAAAAACTTCTTTAGGAGAACCTATATACTCTATTTTTCCTTCGTTAAATACGGCTACTTTGTTGCAGTTTTCTGCGACTTCGTTCATGTCGTGAGAAACTATTATAATAGTCTTGCAAGTCGTCTTGTGGAGATTGTGTAAAAGCTCCATAAGCTCGGTTTTACCTTTGGGATCGAGCCCTGCAACGGGTTCGTCCAATACCAAAACCTCCGGCTTAGTTACTATAACGCCTGCTATTGCAAGTCTTCTTTTTTGTCCGCCGGATAACTCCATGGGGGACTTGTTTTTTATCTCTTTATAATTAAGACCTACGGTCGTCAAAGCGTCTTCTACGGATTTTTTTATTTGTTCTTCGGTGTAATTTGGAAAAAAGTTTTTAATTCCAAAAGCCACGTCTTCGTAAACCGATTCTGCAAAGAGTTGTTGCTCGGGGTATTGGAAAACCATTCCTACCTTAGAACGGAGTTCTTTTAGTTTTTTTCTTAAAACCTTCTTTTTTGCCGAAAGGTCGTATTCTCCAACTAAAAGCTCTCCTTCTTGCAAAGGAATAAGTCCGTTTAAATGTTGTATAAAGGTAGATTTACCACTGCCGGTATGACCAATAATGCCAAAAAAATCCCCTTCTTCTATCGTTAAATTTATACGGTTTAACGCCGTCTTAGAAAATTTTGCTTTTTTGTTATATATAAAAGTTAAATCTTTACAAATAATTCGCATAGGCTTTTTGCTAATTCCTCCTTTGTAAAGATGTTTTCTTTTAAAGGCAAACCTTTTTGTCTTAATTTTTCGGCTAAAATTGCCGGCTTCGGCAAAGACAGCCCTGCTACCGCCAAACTCTCTCTGTCGTTAAAGACTTGCTCGGGAGTTCCGTCAGAAATAATTTTGCCTTCGTACATAACCAATATTCTGTCGGCCTCTACGGCTTCTTCCATATAATGGGTTATATTTATTACCGTCATGCCGTCGTCGTTAAGTTTTTTAACGACGTCCATTACTTCTTTTCTGCCCTTTGGATCGAGCATTGCCGTCGATTCGTCCAAAATTAAAATTTGTGGCTTTATTGCAAGTACACCCGCTATTGCCACCCTTTGTTTTTGTCCGCCGGAAAGTTTAGAAGCAGAAGACTTTCTAAATTCTTCCGTACCCGTCGCCTTTAAAGCAAATTCTATTCTTTCTTTTATCTCTTCTCTTTTTATACCAATATTTTCCGGACCAAACGCAACGTCGTCTTCTACGATAGAAGCAACCATTTGGTTGTCGGGATTTTGGAAAACCAAACCCGTTATCTTGCGTATATCGAAAACTTTTTTGCTGTCCGCCGTATCTATGCCGTTTACGAAAACTTGTCCCGACGAAGGTACAAAAAGAGCGTTTAAAAGCTTTGCCAAGGTAGATTTACCGCTACCGTTATGTCCTAATATAGCAATAAAGCTTCCTTTTTCTACGTTAAAAGAAACGTCGTCTACGGCGTATTTTTTAGCGTTTGGGTATTTATATTTTAAATTTTTTATCTCTATAATATCCATAGACAACCCTCCTTTAATTTTATTTAATCTAAATTATATTATATAGAATATTGCACATTTTTTTCAATACGTATTTACTTTTACGGTATTTTTATCCCATAGCCTTTTTAAAAAAGCCGTTTTTTATTGATTAAAAATTTCTATTTTATTGATATTTGATTTTTTTATTATTAAGAAAACTATATGTTATTCTTTTATGACATAGGCAGGGAGCAACCTTTTAGCTCTCTGGAATGTCTACGCCCCATCAATGATGGGTTTTTGTAGGCTTGCGCTAATAATTTCTTTTGCTTTTTTATTTTGTTTACTGTTAATTAAAATTTCTTTAGCGTTTTAGATACGAGCAAGACTAGGCTCTCGAGATTTGACGGCTGAGATAGACCTTGTCGGTCATCGAAGTCGGCAAATTGAGAAGTAACGACGTATTGCGACGTATATAAGACGTTAAAAAAAAATAAGGGGTTTTGGACCACACACAAAATACACACAACCCACACCCCTTATTATTATTATTAAATTATTATTCGTTGGTTTCTTTTTCTGCTGATTCTTTTAAAGAATTACCAAGGAAGGTTCCGCCCCAACCGGTACGCTTTGGCTTTGAAGAATTAGAATAACCACGTTTTTCTTCTCTGTTTTTGTGTTCTCTTCTTCCTCCGTTGTTATTCTTTCCGAAATCTCTTCTTCCACCCTTGCGATCGTTAAAATAAGGTTTAATGTTTTCCGGAACGATTGCAATATATCTGTTAGGTTCTTTTCCTTCTGAATGCGTTTTTACGTCAGTTCTTTCCGAAAGAGCAGAATGTATTATTCTTCTTTCGAAAGGATTCATCGGTTCTAAAACAACCTTTCTTCCTGTTTTTACAGCTTTATCCGCAAGCTTTGTAGCGAGATTTTTTAAAGTTTCTTCTCTCTTTTCTCTATAGCCTTCGCAATTTACTACGACTCTCTTGTATTCTTCTTTGCCGATATTTGCAACTGCACCTGCTAAGCATTGAAGAGAGTCCAAAACTTCTCCTCTATAACCTATAAGAGCAGAAGAATTAGTCGTGATAAGATTAAACGTTATCTTTTCTTCGTCTTCAGTTACTTCCGTCGTAGTTGGAATGTTCATAAGAGTGAAAAGTTCTTCTAAAAACTTTACGGTTCTTTCTCCATCCGTTTGTTTTTTTGTAATTCTTACTTTTGCTTTAGTACTAAAGAAAAGTTTTTTAACAGGTTCTTCGAGAACAACTATATCTGCTTCTTCTCTGGATAAATTTAATTCTTTAAGCCCTTCTTCTATAGCTTCTTCTATAGTTTTTGCTGAAAATTCGTTCATTTTTTCTCCTTATTTTTCTTTTCGGATATGCCTCTTCCATATCTCTTGCGCAATCTTTCTTCTTCTAATTTTTGCATATCCTTTTTAAATTTAAGTTCTACAAAGTAATTGATAAGTACCGTTGATAAAGTAGATAAAAGCGAACTTACTATCATGTAAATCGAGAATGATGCGGTATAAATAAACGCAAATATACCAAACATTACCGGCATCATCCACATCATCATTTTTTGAGTTTGTGCCGCTTGTCCGTTTGCACCGTCTACCGTTTGAAGTTCCATCTGAGATTTTTGAGTTTTATTCATAACGATTTGGCTTAAAATCATTACCGCAATAGAAAGTATAACCAAAACGAAGAAACCGTTAGGTTGAGATTTTTCTTTGGATAAATGTGCCGTAAGTTCGTTATAAGCGTCTGCAGTAACACTCTTATCGTTGCCCATTGCTTCTTTAAAGTCTGACCAAGAAACAGGATGTTTGTAAGAAACGTCTGCTACCCATATATTTTTAGTGCCCGTTATCATAAATTTGTCAACGGATTTTCTAAAGGTTTTTGCAGAAGCTTCTCTTGCAACGGGATATACTTCGGTATCTAAAAAGTCTGTCGTCAAGTAATCTAAAACTACAACAGTCGTTATTTTTTTATTAATTTCTTCTTGAGTTAACTCTTGGAATATTCCTTCGGATACTTCCGTCTTGCGTATTTAAGTAATAT
>JAZNFL010000250.1:0-2038 GCA_045589135.1 Christensenellaceae bacterium | reverse complement strand
AAAAATTTCATGACTTAATGTGTTTTTAGTTTTATCGTAAGCAGTTGCGATTATTTTATGGTAAAACAATTAGGTTTTGTAATTTTGTTTGACAATAAAAAGCAAAGAACGTTGATATTATTGACAAATGATAAAAGTCAATAAAAATAAGCAATATTTTTTATACTGCTAATTAATCGTTTGCATAGCAAACGCCGTTGTGGTATAATTTTTATGTTATTTAACAAAAGAGGGTTTTTATGAAGTATCTCTCAATCGATATAGAAAGCTGTAACGGTCGATTTCAAAACGCAAGTATGTGCAGTTTTGGCTATTGCTTAGCGGATGAAAAATTTAATATAATAAAACAAGAAGACTTGGTAATGAATCCTATTCCAAAGAAGTTTTTTAACGGCAGAGCAGAAAAAGCCGATATAAAGCTTGCTTACACGGAAGAGTTTTTTAGAAGTAGTCCGAGATTTTCTAGTTATTACGATAAAATATCTTCGCTTTTCGAGGACGTTTTAGTCATTGGTTTTGCCGTGGATAACGACGTTAAGTATTTAAACAACGCTTGCGATTATTTTGACAAACAAAGAATAAACTACAGGTTTTTAGACGTGCAAATTTTACACCGTGCCGTCAACAAATTAAAAACCGTTACTTCTTTATCTAACGCATCAGAAAATTTAAAAGAAGACTTTATTGTTCATCGTTCTGACGAAGATGCAAGAATGACTCTTTTGGTTTTAAAAAATATTTTAAAAGAAGAAAATCTCGATTTAAATGATTTAGTAGAAAAATACGGAATAGTTTACGGAGAAAATAGGGTTGACGATTTTTCTCTGTGTAGATGTCGACTTGACGAGTTAGCTAAGATTTCTAAAACGAGAACGAAAAATAAAAATATACTTATACATGGATTTATAGAAAGACTTCCGCATATAATAAAAAGCCAGACGAACACCGTGTTTACCCGCAAGTACGTAACGATGTCGAGAGATATACAAAACGAAGACGTCGACCTTACGAGAAGAATTATTTATAAGTTAAACAAAATGGGTGGCAGATACGTGGGCAATTTGCGTTCGTGCGATATTTTTGTCGTAAAAGACGCAGAGGCGTTTAATGCTATGACGGAAGAAAAAGATCGCAAAAACGACAGAGGTAAATTGGTAGAAGTGTGGAGTTACGAAGACTTTTTAAAGTCTATAGGTTCACTTCCAGAGTTGGATTTTTCTAACGATTCTAAAATTTTAAAACGTCATTACGAAAAAGTTGCCGAAAGAGAGGCAAAAACTCATAGTGGCGCAACAGTAAGAGGAGCAAAACAAAAAAATATTAAGTAGTGGAGAATTCCGTATGGGATTAGGTTTAATCGTTTTAATTTCGATAGGTCTTGCAATGGATGCTTTTGCGGTTTCCATATGTAAAGGTTTGTCGATAAGTAAGCCTAAAATTAAATACTATTTATCCGTAGCCGTATGGTTTGGATTGTTTCAGGCAGGGATGCCACTTATCGGATACTTTCTCGGTAAAAGTTTTTCTACCATAGTGGATTCTTTCGACCATTGGATAGCTTTTTTATTGCTAGTCGTTATAGGTGGAAATATGATTAGAGAGAGTTTATCCAAAGAACAAGAAGAACACTCGGACAGTTTTTCTTTTATGACGATGTTGCTACTTGCTATAGCTACTAGTATAGACGCATTGGCTGTTGGGGTTACGATGGGGCTTTCTAATTTAAAAATCTCAATATTTTTAGCGGTTGGGGTAATAGGAGTAATAACTGCCGTTTTGTCTGGTTTAGGATTTAAAATTGGTAATGTTTTTGGTGTAAAATACAAGTCTAAAGCAGAGTTTATCGGTGGAATAATACTTGTGTTAATCGGTCTTAAAACTTTAATTGACGGATTGATTTAATCAATGCGTATCAGCCGGACCTGGTAATGAATATTGCCCTGCCGTATCAGGATTTAACCATTATGGATGCCTGCCTTGCCTGCGGTGTCAACTACATGGATACTAAGTCGGATCGTAGCCATGTCGTTCTGTGAGC
>JAZNFL010000249.1:0-4812 GCA_045589135.1 Christensenellaceae bacterium | reverse complement strand
TCCATTGTTTTATAAAAATTTCTTGCGGAACTAAAATTTCAGCAGAAACCTTATTGCAAATTGTTTCAGTAGTTTTTACATCAAAACTGCAACTGCAACGATCATTATAGACACTATTTTCTCCTAACCCGATATGAACATATTCATGTAGTAAAGAAAAAAGTTTTCCGTTTAAATAACCTATCATAACTCACCTTATACTAAACTGACCGGATAATCTCGAAGTATTGCAATGCGTAAGTGCCACTGCAAGAGCATCTGCAGCATCATCCGGACGTGGAATTTTATTCAACTTTAAAAAAGTTTTTACCATGTGTTGAATTTGTTGTTTATCTGCTCTTCCATACCCCGTTAAAGCTTGTTTTATTTGCAATGGAGTATACTCGAAAAGCCTTCCGCATTCTTTTACGCACGTCAACAAAATAACCCCTCTCGCCTGTGCAACGTTTATACCCGTAGTAATATTGGTATTAAAAAACAATTCTTCTATTGCTATTTCTGTTGGGTTAAAGGTAGAAATAAGTTGCTTTATTCCTTTTTCTATCAAACAAAGTCTTGTGGGGATACTCTCGTCTTTTGGGGTTAAAACTGCACCGTAATCCACAAGCTTAGGATTTCCCCTTTCTACGTCAATTACACCCCAACCTATCGTAGCAAGTCCGGGATCGATACCAAGTATTCTCAACTTATTCACCTCTTAAAACGTGTCTTTATATATTTTAATATATAACGCCAAGTAAAGTCAAGTAAAACACAAACCACCGACAAAATATAAGATATAATCACGGCTTAATATACTGTTTTACATCTAATTAACTTAAAACGATGTATTTAAAAGTCTTTTTTTTATTACTATTATCGAACACTCTTTTTCTAAAAGTAAAGACTAATAAAAATTAGGCGTTTTGCACACAAACTAAAACATCAAAAAACAAACTAAAAACATATTAATTTTACAAAAAAATTACGCAATACAAATTGCGTAATTAATTACCTTTAAGGCATATAAATATATTGAGTAATTAATATCTCAACGGTTTTATAAACACCATTGCGAATAATGTAAAATTTGAGTTCGTCCCCGAGTTTTAATTCGTAACTATCCACCAAATCCACTAGTTGACTTGCCGTAACAACGCCAGTTTCTTTACCGTCGTTTAAAGTGAGCGTTTGTATTACGTCGCCAACCCTTAAACCACCTTCGTAAAGACAACTTTCGGTGTCTATTTCTGTAATAATAACACAAGTTTTATTGCTAAATCTCGACTCGTACACATCTCCTACCGTACAATCGATATTAAACACACCCTCTATATAACCGTAAGAATTATACACGTCGTCGTGATACGTTTCGGTAAGTTTTACCACCAAGTCTTGAACGTTATTAGAAGGAATTGCAAAATTTAACCCTTCTACACTACCACTAACTCCGGCATTTACCAAACCAATTAATCTTCCGTCTTGCGTAAATAATCCACCGCCGGAATTCCCGGAATTGATAGCTGCATCCGTTTGAAGTAACGTCATCTCGTTATCTTCGACGGTTATTTCTCTGGATAACGCACTAATTATGCCTCTGGTTACCGTTCCGCCAAGAGTTCCGGTAGGATTTCCTATCGCATAGACGTAATCTCCAACGAATATTTCGTCGCTGTTACCAAACGTTGCAACGGTCATTTCTTTATCGACTTCCGCATACATAACGCAAACGTCTTCCGATGGAGAACTTCCCACAAGATAAGCGGGATACTCATCTCCGTCTATAGTGACTATTTTGACCGACTTTGAATTCTCTATAACGTGATGACAAGTGACGACGTAACAAATTTGAATGCCGTCTTCTTCTACGTAAGAAATTACGACTCCGGCACCTGCCCCCATTCCGTTATTAAAAGTAGAATATACTTCCACAACACTTTGTCTCATAGATTCTAATTCTGCAGTCGCACTAGAACCCACACCACTAGTTGGAACGCTAACGGAATTTATAGTAATATTTATATCTGACGACGTAATTGCACCGCCAAAGCCACCTGACGTAACGTCGGAAACCTCTTCTTTAGACGAATTATCGGATTCTACAGATTTTACTGCGTCTATAAGATCGCAAGCCGTAAAGCATAACGAAAATACGACAACGCAAATAAATATTAAAATCTTTTTTATTGCACCTTTCATAAATAAACCTCCTAATGATATTTTACTATATAATTGTTAAGGTTTTGTGTAATTAATATGAATAACCTAAAAGAAAATTAAGACCGTCGACAAATTCGACGGTCTTACGCCCTGCCTTTCGACAAGGCATAAAACAACCCGTCGGCTTATTAAAGCGTAAAGACAGCGCTATATTAAGCAACGACGGGTTTTATTTCAAGATAATACTATGATAACTCTCGTTAAATCGTATAATCTATCGCCGTTGGTAATATTAGTATTGCCAAACGGACGAAAATTATTCTTTAACATCTAAAATTAATCGGTATAACCTAAAAGCTTTATTTCTGATATTGCAAGACTTGTTGACGTTGATGCTTGAGAAACGGTTATAACTATTTCTTCTGCCAAAACGACTTCGTCGAGTTGCATTATCGCAGCACTTGCCGGATGCATAAGGTAAGGATTCTTTTTGTTTCCGGTTTCCGAAATATACTTAGCTGCGTCAAAGAAGACGTTTTCTCCAAAGTAAATCTTTTTAGTTAAAGTCGCATCCGATTCGAGCACGCCTTTTATCTCGATTTTATCAATCTTATCAAAACTGTAATCGTAAAGATAAGAATTGTAAACCATTATAGCTTGAAGTTTAGTGTTTTTTGGAAGTTGAAGCTTAATTTTTACCGTACCTTCTGCAGTATACTCTAAATATTCGTGTTCGTAATGCACGGCTATAGCTCCGTCTATAAGCTTATGTGCTTGATTATTGTTTTTATCTGCACTTACTTTCGTTACTAAACCCGTAATGTCTTTAAGAGTGGTATCTCCATTAAGCTTAGGTTGCTTAGAGTAAGTACCACCGTTTGCGTGTAAAATAGTTTGTCCTGCTTGATTTTTAACGTACACACATTTATCGAAAGCAATTGCTCTGTGTCCGCCGGCTTCTTCGAAATTCTTTCTGTCAACGTGAGTATGATATACCATATACAAACCGTCGTCTGTATTGACAAAACAATGGTGTCCTGTACCGGATAAGAAATCCCAATCGCTTTCGCAATATAAAAGCATTCCTCCGTCGGTAGCGTCGACTTTAACAAAATCTCCTAAAGGAGAAGTTGCCACAGCTTGTCTTACTTGATAAGATTTATTCCAATAAGCAAAACAAGAATAAGTTAAATAGTAAACGCCGTCGTGATAATTTAAATAAGCGCCTTCGTTTACAGTGCCTTCTGGAATGGTTACTTTGTCTTGTTGATCAAAAACAGGTCTGTTAAATCCATTGAGAGTAAGAAGTTTAAGAGTTGACCAATCGGGAGTATGCCAATTGATCATTTCCATACCCATAATAGAAGAAGTATTATACTTACCACCTAAATCTCTACAGAAAAGCATATACTTTTTACCGGAAATAGGATCAACGAAAGGCTCTAAGTCTATAACCTTAATAGCTCCTTCGTAAGGATAAGTTCCGTTTACGTCTTTTAATCTTTCGAAATCGAAAATGGTATCCATAGCGGTAACTTCGTATTCTTCGTAAGTCTGACCGTTAGAATATTTTCCTGCAGGGTTAGTACCCGTCCAAGGAACGAAAGGACCTGCCGGACTGGAAGATACAGCAACACCGCCGGACAAACAACCAAACTTTTCGTTATATGCGCTAAAAAATAAATAATACAACTTTTCTTCTTCGTCGTAAACTATTCCCGGAGCCCAAAAGCTATGTTTACACCAATATTGTTTGGTGTCGATCTTCATAGCGTCGGATACGTATTCCCAATCGGTAAGAGTTTTACTTCTCCAACATCTATAACCGTTACCTAAAGAAGTTGCGTACATATAGTAATATCCTGCTTCTTCGCCTTCGGTAACCTTTACAACGGTAGGATCGGCAGCACCCAAAAGTTTTTCCGGGTTATTGGTGCTGGAAGGAAGCTCGTTTACGTAGAAAAATTCTTCGCTGAGATCTTCCGTTTGAGTTTTAAATTGTGCTTGGACTTCCTCTAAGTTTTCCGGCTTTTCTCCGCAAGAAGCAAAGCAAGTAAGCCCTAACAAAATTGCAAGTAAAATCGAAATAGATTTTTTCATCATAAAATTCCCTTTTAATTTATTTGATATAATTATATCATATTTGCCTTCTATTTGCAAGGCTTAACAATTAAATTATTTCAATTAAAAAATCTTATTGATAAATTTGTTAAAAATTAAGCATACAACCTAATTACGTTCTCGCAATTTACCACCCGTTACACATAAATATTTTAGGCTAAAATAAACGAACATAAACAAAAGGCAAAAATAAATTGGCGTAACGAGGTTTTCATTACGCCAACAACAAATTTTATTCTTCTTCCTCTTCTTCCGGAAGTTCTACGTTATGATATACTTCTTGAACGTCATCGTTATCTTCAAACATATCGAGCATTTTGATAAACGTCGTCATTTGATCGTCGTTTAAAGTAATTTTGTCGTTAGGTATCATACAAATATCTGCTTCTACGAAAGTCATACCCTTTTCTTCGAGATATTTACGCACTGCAGAAAAATCTCCGGGGTTTGTTCTTACTTCGTAAACGTCGTCAGAAACGATTACGTCGTCTGCCCCTGCTTCTAAAGCGACTTCCATCATAGTGTCTTCGTCGAGTTCTACCGTTCTTTCTA
>JAZNFL010000248.1:0-14876 GCA_045589135.1 Christensenellaceae bacterium | reverse complement strand
TAGAGATAGCGCATAATTCTTCTTAAAAAAGACTGTCCCGTGGTAGTGTTCGTTTTTTATTGATAATAAAAATGCGTTGGTTTTATTTTTGTGTTTTGTTTTTTTGTTTTTGCTAGATATTATAGAACTTAATATTGTGTTAGTGGATAGATTTGTAGGACGTTAAACACGGTAGCTATTGCAAGAATAAATTTAGGGTGGTGTTTTTTGTGTGGGGTAATCGTGGGATATAAGAGAGCTTTTTGTGTTTTGGTTTTTGTTTTTTTGTTGGATATTATAGGGGTTGAGTGGTGAGTTAGAGGACAATCGGGGAGTGTTTTTACGTTGATTTTATTTTATGCTAGAATAGTTTTGTATAATATACAAACTTAATGTTAGCAAACCAAAAATTTCGTTTTTAACACGGTATTAATCCATAAAAATGGTTTGATAAATTTTTAGCAGGTATTTACATAACTTTGGCGTTGTGTTATAATTATTATGTGTAATGGTCGCTTATTTAACGGCTGTATAAGTGTTTATAACGAGCAAATTTACACCAAAATTAATAAGGAGGATGCGCAAACAGATTTAACAATCTATGTGCAAAGAGGCAATGTTGCAAAAAGAAAATAGTAAAAAACGTTCTTTTTTATTGGCAACGACTTTTTTGTTGCTAATAGTATTTTGCTGTTCGTCGGTAGCTTTAGTTGTTTTTGCGGTGATCAATCATAATCCCGTAAAAAGAATTGATGGGGCAAAAGCAGAGTTGATTACCCCTATCGTTCAAGGCACAGGCGTGGGAGCAGAAGTTTTAGTGCCGGAAGTTATCACGGACGAAGAGGCAGGTCCTTTTAATCCGTTTATTCCAAACCTTAAAGACGACGAACCGTTCGTCGATTTAGAAACAGCGTTCGATTTTTCGGCTCAATACGATTATTCTAACGCTCAATTAATAGGTAAAAGCGGTGCTTGTACTTATAAAGATGGAGTATATACGGCTATTGCAGCAAATTCTATATACGCCAATATGGATGCAAGTACGCCATTCCCATACGGAACTATTAGCGCTGACGTTATGAACAACGGTAGCGACAGCGGACTTGTGTTTGGTTTGTCTGCAATTGGTAATTATTTCTGGGAAGGAGCAGGCGTAAGCTATTATTTTGCTTTCGTTAGCTTCGAAGGAATTTTATTCCTCGGCAGAACGGTAAACGGCGTATGGAGTTCTTTGACGTATACGGATATCACCGGTTTCCAAACTACTAATACGTATAACTTAACCGTCGTATATCGTGTCGATAAAATAGTTCTTATATTAGACGGCGTTCCTATGCTTTCTTACAGAACCGACGTTCCTTTATCCGGAACAGGTTGGGGTGTAAGAACAGGTGCAATAGGAGCTACCATTTCTAACGTAAAGATTTCTAACAAGGTTACTTTAGAATAAGGAGGGGATGCTAATGAAAACTTTTAAAACAAAATTTAGAGCAGTCTTTCTTTTCTTACTTGCGATGATGTGCGGACTTTCCGTATTATCTGCTTGTGGAACTAACCTCGAAGCAAAATACGAAATTGTATTCGAATCCAACGGCGGTACGATGTATTACAGTATCCGTGCGGTAGAAGGAGATACCGTTTCTTTACCGACGCCAGAAAAAGAGGGGTACGAATTTATCGGTTGGTACGCAGACGCCGGATTCACCGGAGAAGCTCTCGCCGATCCGTATACCGTTTTAGACAGCGCTACTTTATATGCAAAGTGGAACGCATACACGGGAACGGTTTATTTCGAATCCAACGGCGGAACTCAATACGAAGACGTTTCTTTTAAAGCTCAAAAGATTCAACTTCCTACACCGGAAAAAGAAGGATATATTTTTGGCGGCTGGTACGATAACGTAAAGTTCGAAGGAGAAGGTCTTTTAAAAGAGTTTATTCCTACCGAAAACACTGTGTTATACGCAAAGTGGGAGGCTATCACCGGTTCTGTTGTTTTCGAATCCAACGGTGGAACTAAATACAACCGTGTCGATACGGCAGGACAAAAAGTTCTCATCCCCGTACCGGAAAAAGAAGACTTTATTTTTGCAGGTTGGTACGATAACGCAAAGTTCGAAGGAAAGGTTTACGAAGGAGAATTTATTCCGGAAGGAACCGTAACTTTATACGCACGTTGGGCTTCTGATTTTATTCTTATTTCTTTAGAAGAAAACGGCGGAAGACAACTCGAAGACGTCAGATTGTTCGATACGGACAAATTATCTCTCCCAACGCCTGAAAGATGGGGATATACGTTTGACGGTTGGTACGACAACGAAGAACTTACCGGTGTTCCTATTGATGAATATTTCTATTATCCATCTTCTAACGTAACGTTATACGCAAAGTGGGAAAAATGCAGTTATTTGTATTTATTCTACGGAGATAGTAAGATGCAATGGCAAAGATACGAGTATTCTGAAGGCGACGTCGTTACTTTAGACGAACTTTACACTTTACTTACGCCGGGCTCGATTACAGTTATGGACTATCGTGGTTTCGAACACGAAGCTCCGTTTATGCATTGGGCATATCAAGGTAGAGACGAGACTTCTCATATTAAAGTAACGTCGGATATAACCATCGAAGGAGATTTTCTTATTCTCGTTGCTCAATACGACGAGAGTGCAGTTCCTCCAAAGGAACATTTATCTTACGACAAAGAAACAAATACTTATACCACTACCGGTAAAGCGGCACACTTGTTCTTAGAAGGAACAAAACAATTCCCGTATTCTTACAGTATTGATATGGCGTTTAGAAAAGGAATAAGCGGTGCAGTTGGTCCTGCGTTTAGAATGCAAGTTCCTAGAGCCGATTACCATTACGAAAGTGGTTGCGATTATTTAAGCCCGGTTATCAATCCTTCAGCAGGAAGCATGTATATTGCACGTGTTATAGGCGGTTCTTGGGGTAATTTCGTATCGTCAATAGATATTACTCTTTTACCAAAAACTTGGCAAGACAAGTATATGAACACCAAGGACGGCGGAATGATCAACATGACTATGTCTATCGTCGATTACGGAACTTGGTTCGAAGTATACATCGACAACGATTTGGCATACACCTACACAAACGCTGACCAACTTGCAAAATACCCATATCCTGGACTTGGTATAAGAAGTTCGTCCACTCCTGTAACTTTCTCTAACTGGAATATGTCTTTCGGATACGAAGTTGCTTTCGAAACGGGCGTTGACGGATTGACGGTAGAACCTACGGCGTGGTTGTATGGAGATATTAAGCTTCCTTACTTAACAAGAGAAAATTACGCACTCGAAGGTTGGTATTACGACCAAGATTGCACTCAACGTGTCGATAATGAAAATTTCGCAACTAATAAAGACGTGACCTTATATGCAAAGTGGTCTACAGAATATAACGTAGTAAGCTTTAACGCTCAAGGCGGATCTGCTTGTGCGAGCGTAAATTACGCCGGCGGTAAATTATATTTACCTACTACGGAAAGAATGAACTACATCTTTACCGGTTGGTATTATGACGTGGGTTGCACTCAACTCGTAGACGAAGCTACGTTTACGACTGCGCAAGACGTAACTCTTTACGCAGGATGGCGTTTGCCTTACTCGCACTTAACTCAAAATGCGGACGGCTCGTATAAATATACCAAGAAGACGGAAGCCGTATTGGGAACTTTAGAAACCGGACTTCCTAAAGAAGGAACGTATCACGAATTCTCGCAAACGGTTACTATGACCAAAGGCGCAGGTTCGGTAGGTATTGCGTTTAGAATGGACATGAATAGAGATTACACCTACGAAACCGCAGGAACAAGTTACATTTCCGTTCAATTCTGTACTAACTTCCTTCGTATTTCTTACGTAAAAGACGGCAGTTGGCACAGATTGCTTTCGACCAGCAAAGAATCTTTCGATTTAATGCCACAATCTTGGAAAGACAAGTGCAATAGCACTGCAGACGGAGCACAAATGACGGCTACGTTGACTGTAAGAGATTACGGTTCTTATTTCGAAGTATATATCGACGGCGATTTAGCTTACACTTACGGACAATATGGCGAAACTTTCGATTTGACGCAATTTACCGGTAACGGTTACGGTATCAGATGTTCGTCCGGTACGGAAGTTACTTTCCGTGATATCACGGCAAAAGAAGTAGCTATCGTTAAAGAAAACTAATAGGAGGATAAAAGCATGAAAAAAAGAATTATTTCACTTTGTTTATCAATTTGTTTGTTAGTTGGCTGTTTAGCAGTGCTTCCTTTCTCCAATACTTTCGCAAATGCACAAGATAAGGAAGAAAAACCTTCTTCTTATTATACCCCTGTAAACGGATACTTTTATCAACTCCAAGGTAAAATGTCAGACTCTGTCGACTCCTTCGAGGCTTGGATAAAGCTCCCTGTTTTATCGGGTGGCGGAACGATTTTTACCGATTATTCGAGCAATTTTACTTGGACGGTCGATTTAAAAGGAAGATTTGCTTTTAAGTGGAAAGGAGAAGCCGTTCATACGTTTAGCGAAACGCAAAATTTAGCCGACGGTCAATGGCACCACGTTGCACTCGTACGTACTAATAACGAGTTTACTTATTATCTCGACGGTATCGTAGAAGGTGTTCACGAAGAAAAAACCACTAAAAACACCAGCCCAATGACTTACAACATCGGCAGTGCTAACAGATATAATCATACCCTTCCTTTAGAAGGATACATTAAGCAAGTTACCATTTACGAGGGAGCTATTTCGCAAGAGAGAATTCAAAGCGATATGCAAAATGCAAATATCACCGAAGGCGACGAACAAGCAAGACTTCTCGGAAACTGGAACGTCGGCAACTATTGGACGGAGAGATTCGTTTCTTCTACGGTAGAAGGTTCTCCTGTTGCAGAGTTGTATACCTTCGATAAGTTTATGAAGGCTGACTATTCGTTTGGCGATTACGATTATACTTTTGCTATCTTCCCGGATATTCAAATTATGACAAACTATAACGAAGCTCGTCTTAATAACCAAATTCAATGGCTTGTCAACAAAAAGGAAGAGATGAACGTTCAATTTGCAATGTTCGTAGGAGATCTTTCAGACTTTGGTCAAAAAGAGGAATTGTACGTAAGAGCGGCAAATGCAATGAGTAGATTAGACAATAAGATTCCTTATTGCTTCGTTCCGGGTAACCATGACTACGACAACAATGCAGGAACGAGAGATCAAGTTTACTTCAATAGACACTTCCCATATTCTAAACACACTCAACTTCCGGGATACGGTGGTTCGTATCAAGAAGGAACGATGACTAACAACTACTATACCTTTGACGTTGGCAACGGCATTAAGTATCTCGTCATCAACTTAGAATATAAACCTCGTTTAAGCGTATTGCGTTGGGCAAACGTAATTGCAGAAGCGCATCCTGATCATCGTATTATAATGAATACTCACTCGTATTTGACAAACGCCGGCGACTTCTCCGGAGGAGCAAACGTAGAAAAAGAAGGTAATGGTGGTCAAACGATTTTCGACGAATTTATGGTTAATCATCCAAATATCTTTATGGGTGTCGGTGGACACGAAAACAACGATACGGCTTTCCATAGATACGAATACGGTAAACACGGCAATAAGATCTTATCTATGTTGTGCGACGTACAAGTATCTACTTATAACGGAGAAGGCGCTCTCGACGTATTCTTACTCGTCCACGTAAACGAATCCAAAAAGACTATGACTTGTTTATACTATTCGCCTATGCACGAAAAAGTATTTAACTTACAAGGACAGTTCCAATTGTCTTTTGCAGACCCATTAAACCCTACAATCGGGGCATAAATTAAATCTTACTCTCGGGGGATAAATTATTCCCCGAGAGAGATATATATAAAATATAGGAGGAAATATTAACACGATGAAAAAATTTAAGCAGATTTTTCTGTCCTTAGTGTTGGCGGTTTTTTCGTTTGCGTTCGTTGCATGTAGTATGCCTAAGGCGTATACTATTACGTTTGTCAATTACGACGATAGCGTATTGCTCGAACTTATCTTAGAAGAAGGTTTTACCCCGGAATACACTTTGGCAGAACCAACAAGAGAGTCAACGGAGCAGTATTCTTATACCTTCGTTGGTTGGGACAAGGTAATTGCTCCTGCTACGGAAGACATAACTTATAAGGCTATGTTTACTCAAACGGTAAACAAGTACTTGGTTTCTTTCGTAAACGACGACGGAACGGTGCTCCAATCTCAAGAATTAGAGTACGGTCAAATGCCTTCTTACGAGGGAGAAACACCTGCTAAACAAAATACTCCACAAACCACTTACACCTTTACGGGTTGGGATAAAGAAATCGTAGAAGTTACCGGAGAAGCAACTTATACGGCTACTTATAAAGAAGAAACTGTTAAATACAAGGCTTGCTTCTACGATTTAGACGGCAACGTATTGTACGAAGTTGAACTTCTTTACGGAGAAGTTCCTGTTTACCAAGGCGAAACCCCTGCTTTAGAAGGCGACGCACAATATAGTTACGAGTTTACCGGTTGGACGACAGAACTCGCTCCAATTACCAAGGATACTAACTACAGACCTAAGTTTAATCGTGTTGTCAACAAATATTTAATTAAGTTCGTTGACGAAGAAGGAGAAATTCTTCAAGAAAGCCAAGTCCCTTATGGCGAAATCCCTGTATTCGAAGGCGTTCTTCCTCTTCCGGAAGACACTGCTCAATACGATTATACGGGCGCATGGGATAAAGAGTTTGCAGAAGTTACCGGCGAAGCTACTTATAAGTATATCGTTACCGGAGCTGTAAGAACTTACCAAGTTAAGTTTGCAAACGACGACGGCAAGGTTCTTGCGATGGGCAAATACGAATACGGCGCAATGCCTCAATTCGACAAAACTCCTTACAAGGCTGCATCTGCAGAATATCTCTATACCTTCGCAGGTTGGGATGCAGAAATTGCAAAGGTTACGAGCGACGTAACTTACACTGCAAAATACACGCAAGTTGCAAACACCTACGACGTAGTCGTTGGACACGCAACCGTTGACGGAGCAGTAGCAGGCGCACCTGCAACTCAAAATTTAACCGAAAACAAACTTTACACTTACAATGCTCCTTCTATCGATGGACTTACCGCTTCTCACGAATACGTTAAGTTTAACTATAACGGACAAAAAGTTTTACTTACTATTTATTATAGCGAAATGGACGAATGGGACGGAGAAAGCATTTCTACGGCATTCGAAGGCGAAGGAACGCAAGAAAACCCATACCTTATTAAGAGTGGTGCAGACTTTGCACTTTTAAGAGCAAACGTAAATGCAGGCAATGCTTATGGCAATACTTACTTTAAGATGACTAAGAGCGTTGACCTCAACAACTATAATTTAGTTATCGGTGCTTCCGAAGACGTTAGCTTTGCAGGTATTTTTGACGGTAATAACTGTGCAATTAAAAATATTGCAACCAGCGAAACCAAGACGGGTGGATACGTTGGGTTCTTCCAAAGTATACTTACGGGCGGAAAGTTAAGTAATCTTTCTACTTACGGAGAATACACCCAAGCAGTTAAGGGTAACGCAGTCGTTGTAGGAGCAAACTACGGTACGATCGAAAACGTTACTAATTACGCTTCTATAGTTATAGCAGACGACGTAACTCCTGCAGAACTTCATCGTTATACGGCAGGTATCGTATCTTGGAACTATGCCACTATTACTTCTTGTGTAAACTACGGAAATATTGCCGGAGAAGAATACCCAAGCGGTATTGCTGCAAGACAAGAAGGCGCAGATGCTAAGATAGAAAACTGTATCAACTTTGGTACGATTTCCGGTAGCGGATTCCGTACGGCAGGTATCGTTGGTTATGCTGTTAAAGGTACCGTTATCGGTTGTATAAACTACGGTAGCGTATCTACGGGTGCAACCAGCAACACTATAGAAATGGGTGGTATCGCAGGACTTTCTGGTGCTAATATTTCTAACTGTATCAACTACGGCGAACTTACCGTTAAGGTAAATAAAGAAAAAGTCGGCGGAATAGTTGGTTCGGCAACGGGTGGATCTGTAACTAACTGTATAAACTACGGTACTGTAAACGGATATAATTACGTAGCAGGTATCGCAGGTTATGCTACTATTGCTCTTTCTGACAATACAAACAACGGCGTAATTAACGCAAATCAATGGGTTGGCGGTATCGTTGGTCGTTGTAATAAAGATATTACAAATTGTACAAACAACGGAAACGTAACGGGTAAGATAGACTTTGTCGGCGGTATCGTTGGTGCTTCTGACGGCAGTGCAGGACGTACTGTTTCCGGTTGTGTAAACAACGGAGATATTTATGGTAGTAACTACGTAGGCGGTATCGACGGACGTCCTTACGCCGGTAATATGCTCGTAGAAAACTGTATCAACAACGGTACGGTTCAAGCAAAGGGTAACTTTGCAGGCGGTATCTTAGGTAGAGCTAATACTGCAGATTCTGTTATTACACTTAAAGGTTGCGAATCTTACGGAAACGTAACTTCTAAGTATCCTGGAGCATTTATCGCTGTTATAGCTTCGGAAGAAAGCTACGTAATGGAAGGTTGCACGACTAACCTTAAAAACATTTACGAAATCGGTTATAACTCTGCAACTAAGTTGCCACACGGAAACATCCAAAAGACGTTTAAAGTAACGTTTATGGACGAAAAAGGAAACGTTCTTCAAAGTGGAGAAGTAGACGAAGGCACGATGCCTGTATTTAACGGAACTCTTCCTACCGTTCCGGAAAATACCGATTACTGTACTTATACCGGTGCATGGGATAAAGAAATCGTAGCTGTTACCGGAGAAGTTACTTATACTTATAAAATAACGGCAACGTACGCTAAGTACACCGTTAAGTTCTTAAACGAAGACAATTCACTTTTATACGAAGTTCAAGTAGAATGGGGACAAACTGCCGTATACCAAGGCGAAGAACCTACTAAGACTTCTACTGCGGACAAAGTTTATCAGTTCGTAGGTTGGAATGCAGAACTCGCTCCTATTACCGGCGATACGGTTTACACTGCTGTATTCGAAGAACGTGCAAACAAGTACGTAATTAAGTTCGTTGACCAAGAAGGTACCGTTTTACAAGAAGGAGAAATTGAATACGGCGCAATGCCTGTATTCGAAGGCGTTCTTCCTCTTCCGGAAGACACCGCTCAATACGATTATACCGGTGCATGGGATAAAGAAATCGTTCCTGTAGAAGGCGAAGCAACGTATACGTATATCGTTACGAGCGTTGTTAAATCTTACGAAGTAAAATTCGTAAACGACAACGGAACAGTTCTTGAAGCTGCAAAATACGAATACGGCACAATGCCTCAAATGGATAAAGTTCCTTACAAGGCTGCAACCGTAGAAAACATCTACACCTTTGCAGGTTGGGATAAAGAAATTGCAGAAGTAGTAGCAGATGTAACTTACACTGCAACCTACACGCAAGTTGCAAACACTTACGAAGTAGTCGTTGGTCACGTTACCATTGACGGATACGTAGCAAGTGCACCTGCAATGCAAAACTTAACCGAAAACAAACTTTACACTTACAACGCTCCTGTTGTAGAAGGTCTTACCGCTTCTCACGAATACGTTAAATATAACTTTGCCGGAGAAAAGGTATTGCTCACTGTTTACTATAGCCAAATGGATTTATGGGACGGACAGAGCGTTTCTACTGCTTTGGAAGGAGAAGGAACGGAAGAAAACCCATATCTTATTAACAGTGGCGCAGATCTTGCACTTTTAAGAGCATTTGTAAACGGTGGTAACACTTATGCGAACACCTACTTTAAGATGACTAAGAGTATTGATCTCAACAGTGTAAGCTTAATGGTCGGTAATTCTGCTACTAACAGCTTTGCAGGTTTCTTTGACGGAAATAATTGTGCAATTAAAAATATTGCCACTAAAGAAACTGCTACCGGACAATACGCTGGATTATTTAAGATATTGCTCGCAGGCGGAAAGATAAGCAACTTGTCTACTTACGGCGAATACACTCAAACAATCAAGATGAACGGTGTTATCGTTGGACAAAACTACGGTACGATCGAAAACGTTACTAACTACGTTTCGATAGTTATTGCAGACGGTGTAAAACCCGGAGATAAACACCGTTATACGGCAGGTATTGCTTCTATCAACTACAACACTATGGTTTCTTGCGTAAATTACGGAACTATCTACGGCGAACAATACGCAAGTGGTATTACTTCTAAGCAAATGGAAAACGCAAATAAGATCGAAAACTGTATCAACTACGGTAATATTATAGGTAGTGGATTCCGTTGTGGTGGTATCGTTGGTTATGCCGTTGGCGGAGAAGTAACTGGATGTATAAACTATGCAGAATCCGTAAGAGGTTCACAATATCTCGGCGGTATAGTAGGACATACGCAAAGTGCCGTTATTAAAAATTGTATCAACTACAGTTATCTCAACAGAACCGGCAACAACCAAACCGGTGGTATTACCGGTTGGTCCGATAGCGAGATTTCCGGCTGTATCAACTACGGAACCGTACCCGGTAACGAATACGCAGGGGGTATCGTTGGTTACACCAAATACGCAGTTGTTGATTGTCAAAACTTCGGACAAGTAACCGGAAAACAATGGGTTGGCGGAATAGTTGGTACGTGTTTTGGAAACATTACCAACTGTACAAATAACGGAGACGTTACCGGTACTGCAGACTTTGTAGGCGGTATTGTTGGTACTTCCGGCAATAACGACAATAAGACGATAACTACTCGTACGATTTCCGGTTGCGTAAACAACGGTGCAGTTTCTGCAGTAAATTACGTTGGTGGTATTGACGGACGTCCTTATATAGGCAACGTTACTTATCTCAACTGTACAAATAACGGCAAGATTACGGCTACCAGTTATGCGGGTGGTATCGTTGGCAGAACTAACGGTGTATTTGCTACTTTAATCGGTTGTGTAAGTGACGGAGAAGTCGTAGCAAAGGGTTATGCAGACGAAAACGGCGAAATTATAGGAAAGTATCCTGGTATTTACGTTGGTTATAACACCACGAGCGATACGACGGGTTACGTTATTTACGATTCTTGTTCTACTAAGCTTACCGGCAACGCAATCGGTTACGATTCAACTTTAGGTGCTGGGGTTGCTTTAGAAGGTTTCGTTTATACGCCAACTGCACAAGAATAATAAACTTAAAATGGGAATCCTTAGCAGAAAAATAAAACTCTACTAAGTGATAGCATGACGTTTAATTAGTTAAATGCTCTTGGGCTAAGCCCAAACCCAAAATACAAAATAAAAGAGAGAACACTTCGGGAAGCCGAAAAGTTCTCTCTTTTTTATTGGTTAAAATCAGTGGTTGTTACACGAACAAATCTTTATATTATTCAAATAATATAAAAGGTTTGCCATTAAAAAAATTAAATTCTTTCAAAAAAAATACAGAAAAGAAGAGTTTAATCCAACGACAAATAAGTTTAAATAGTAAACTGTAGTTTGGAGTAAATGCGTAAAAAGGGTTTTATCTGTTTTATACAAAAGCAGTCGTAAATAATTATTCTTGGTACTGTATTTGCAAGACGATATCTTGCGGATAATCTCCAAATTCTTTTCCGAAGACGTTAAATCCACCGGGGTATTCGGCGGTGTTTTCGTTGCCAAATTTTATAGAAATTTTATTTCCGTTCGTCAAATTTAAATCGTTTATTTTAATCTTGGAAGTTTGCTTAGTTCCGTTTATAAAGACTCCTTCTTTATTTACGAGTATATTTACGAGTTTACCGTATTGAGTGCTGTGGTTTGGCCACCATTCGGGGTTGAGAGTCCCTCTTCTGTCCCCGTAATCGCCTTCGCACGTGTACGTGGTGATAGCTTTTCCGTTAATCCAAAAGGTTATATCCGATTTGTGTTGGTTGTCATAAAAAGGGAATTCCGAACAAATTTCTAAAGAAAGTTGCATGGAGACTACTGAGTAAGTTTTAATGGCGGAGTTGTCGAAGTAATATTCGATAATTCCTTTTTGAGTATAGACAAGTGGAGAATTAAATCTCTCCGGAGAAAAAGTATTATGCGATACCTTTTTGTTGAAAATATAAAGCAGTGGTTCTCCCTCGTAATCAACGTAGCTACCGACGGGCATAACTTGCGTGTAAGTCAGCATTGTGTTTTGAGAAACTTCTACAGGTCTATATAAATGAATATAGACGTCGCCGGTGTTTCTCTTTACGATTCTAAGGTTCTTTTTGCTGTCGTTTCGATACCCCATGCGGATAAGCTTTGCTTGTTCCATTATTTCTAAATGATGCACAAGTGTCGAGATGGGTAAATCTAAAATTTTAGTCAAATCGGCAATAGAAAACACATACGGGGGATTTTGTATATGCTTAAAAATCTCTAATCGTTTTTTGTTGCCGAGAGCGTTGCAAAGAGAATAAATCTTTTCAAAATCTTCGTCTTTATCTATGTCTAAAATTCGGCTTGGTTTTAACTTCATATCAAAAAACCTCCGTTTGCTGTATTTATTATAACCTAATAACTCAAAACAATCAACCAAAAATTTAGTTTTTAACTCATAAAAAAGCAAATTTTTCGTTTATAGACTAAATAAAGAGATATAGTAAGGTTTTTGTGTTTGTGCACAACGATATTTATAAGTAATATAATGGCATTATGTTAAAAGATAAAAATTTTTAATAGACAAATTTTATTTAAAGATAAACCTTGGTTAAGGTGTTTGCAAAGGGGTAAATTTTATTGTTGAAGAAAATAAAAACGCAATCGATTAAGAGGGATAAAAGGCCAAAGAGCAATCGTTAAAATAAAGTCGCAAAAGACAATAAGAAGCTAAAAGAATAAAAGGTTAATTACGAGTAGAGTTTATCGTGTTTGGGTTTTGTCGTGGCGTTTAAGCCGTAAAACAGGACAAATTGTCATTTGGACAAAAAATAAACGGTGTTGCAAATTTTTGCAACACCGTTTGTCATTAGCGTTTAGTTTTCTATGCTTGTGGTTGGGTAAGCAATGCGCTCGTAATAGTAAACGAAGCGTTATCTGTAACCATAAAGAAGTCTAAAGATGCAACCGTAACGTTTGTTCCGGTATAGGTAAGAGTGTACGCCTTTTGGGTTGCATGGCTTGTCAACGTATACTTGATATTTACGTTGGTTCCGGCTCTTTCGACAGCAAAGATAAAGTCGCTGTTTTTAAGAGTGTCAACTGCAGCGTTGTGGTTGGATTCCCATTGTCCGCTTGTCGACCAACTTCCGGTAATACCACTTCCGGCAGTCATCGTAAACCAGTCAAGTCTAAAGAATCTAGCGTTGTTTTTGCTTGCAGAGTTTCTCAATCCCATAAACGCAGTTCTCCAAGGCCACCACTCGTAACTCGATGGATCGTTTAAGTAGCCGTGTTGTTCGCCTTTTACGATAAGAGTAAAGTTTCCGGATAAATTGTCGATAGAATACTTAGGATCAGTTGCTTTCCAAGTTCCTTCGTTAAAGCCTATTCCTGCGCCGTTATAAGTTACAGGAGTGGTAATAAGTTCTTTAATAGAGGTAGGAAGGTTATATTTAACAGTAAAGGTCTTGTTTTCGGTTGCAACGCCTTCTACGACTAAAGTATCTGCTACGTACATAGCGTCTTCCGGCATTTTGTAAGAGAAGTTTTGTCCGTTTGCCACAGCAAATACTATATCGTCAAGATACTTTTGGTTATCTTGATTTACCGTTTTAATTGTTACAGTTTTGTAATTTTCCGTAAATAAATTTAAAGCCTCGTTATCGTCAACGGCTCTAAATACTTTAAGTCCACTGAATTTACTTCCTGATCCGATAGCAAAACCTTCGTTAGAAATTTCGCTAAGTATAGCAGAGTTTAAAGAAGAGACAGAAGCACCGTCTTCGCTCTTAGTGGTTGCCGTAAAGTTGAATACGAGTTTTCCATTAGCGTAATACTTAATAGAACCGTCGGTGTTTACAGAAATAGTTATAACAACGCCACCGCCGTTATAAGGAACGCAAGCATCCCATTTTGCACCCGTCGTTAAGTTTCCGTGAGTACCACCGTACCAATCAGAGAAGGTGTCGTCGTGGGTATATCTCATAACTCCGTTGTATAAAGTAAAGCTGTCTGCAGTAAATAAAGAAGACCAGTCAGAAGCCCCTATAGCACCTTCGTAAGTCGTAGAAGTTGTAATGCAAAGAGTAAAAGATATACCGGAGTCTAAAACGGGTAAAGCGTTTACGTATGTTCCGTTAGAGATGTCGGTTTCTTTTAAAGACCAATCGTAATATACGTTTACTTCTTTGTTTGCGGATTCTATTTGACCTTTAATTTCTTGCGTTTCGGTTTCCATAAAAGGAACTTGAGGAACTTCTAAGTCGTAAGAAGCACCGCTTGCAAGGTTGTATACGTCGGATTCTCTTACCGAGGTTTGAGTATCGACGTAATAATAATTTACCGTAAGGCTATATAAGGTTACGGAGTAAGTTACTACGACTCTTAAATCTTGGTTTGGCATCTTTCCGCTAACGGTGGTTTTGTCCGCTGTATAACCGTCTATAACAGGAGAGGTTATCGAATAACTTGCGCCTTCAGTTAAGTTAGCGTAATAAGGTTCTGCCATCTTTTCCGTTTCTTCGTTTACGTAATAAACAGAAAGTTTGTACTCCGTAGCAGGTACTTCGCTAGAAGGTACGTTGCCACTGCACGCAAATAACGCCGTCGTAGAACAAGCCGTTATTGCCACTAAAAATAAAAGAAGAATTTTTCTAAAAGAAAATCTCATATTTCCTCCTTGTTTATGCACGTTCGTGCTTATATTATATAATAAATTATAA
>JAZNFL010000247.1:0-3213 GCA_045589135.1 Christensenellaceae bacterium | reverse complement strand
CACAGAACGACATGGCTACGATCCGACTTACAGACGCCGTGCCCGCGGCAACCGCCGAACGCAAGATTTCCTCCCTTGACTCGCCGTTTTCAATCATTACCGACGCCGCGGCAATCATTCCGTCGCCCGCGCCTACCGTACTGTTTACGGCAACGCTTGCGCTTTTGCAAAACAATGCCGAATTACCGTCGGTTAAAATTGCCCCCTTTCGACCTAGCGAAAGCATTACGTTTTCCGCTCCCGCATCAATGAGTTTTCTACAACCGCCGATCATTTCTTCAATACTGTCGTAATGCTCGCCAGTTACTCCTTGAAGTTCGTCTAAATTCGGTTTTACGAGATACGCGCCAGCCCTTAATGCCTCGTACATATTCTCACCCGAAGTGTCGATTATTTTTTTACAAGCGGGGTTTACCGCTTTTGACAATTTGTAATAATACTCCGAATCAACCCCCGACGGAAGAGATCCGCTTATTACCACTATGCTTGCCGATTTGGAAAGTTCGCTTACAAGAGACAAAAGTTCGGTTTGTTTTTGAATAGATACGGGCTCGCCCTTGTCGTTAATTTCTGTCATCATAGACCTTTTATCAACGATTTTATAATTCGTTCTAGCGCTACCCTTACTCCAAATAAAGGTGTTTTTTACCCTTTCGTCGTCTAGGGTATGAACGAACATTTTTCCGTTATCGTCAAACATAAATCCCGTGGCAAAACTGTCGCCACCTAGCCTTGCTACGCCGATGGCAACGTTAAGCGCTTTGCCCGAATACGTTATCACTTTATTGTCGATACGGTTAAGACTGCCCGTCTTTAACGTATCGAGTTCGATAGTACAGTCAACCGATGGGTTGGGACATACCGATAAAATCATTATATTAAACTAGTTCTCCTTTTTTCTGTCTGCAATTACCTTATCTTGAAGGTGGGTTGGAAGTTCTTCATAACGTTCAAAACTAGTGGTGTAACTTCCTCTACCTTGAGTCATACTACGAAGGTCGGTAGCGTATTTCAAAATTTCAGACTGAGGCGCTTCTGCGGTTATTACTGAAAGCGAGCCCAACGTGTCCGTACCTAAAATTCTACCTCTTCTCTTGTTCATATCGCCCATAATATCGCCCATATAACTGTCAGGAACAACTACTTCTACTTGCATAACAGGTTCTAAAATACAAGGACTTGCATTAGGTATTGCTGCTTGGTATGCAAGTTTTGCTGCAGAAACGTAAGCGATTTCTTTAGAGTCTACCGGGTGAGAACTTCCGTCAAATACCGTACACTTTACGTTTACCATAGGATATCCCGCCAATACACCTTCTTTAACGGCTTCTCTTAAACCTTTATCTACTGCAGGGATGTAACTGTTAGGAATTGCGCCACCGACGATAGCGTCAACAAATTCGTATAAACCGTCTTCTGCGCCCGGCTCAAATCTAACTTTACAATGTCCGTATTGTCCTGCGCCACCCGTTTGCTTTTTGTGTTTTCCTTCTGCTTCTGCCTTTTTACGAATAGTTTCTCTATATGCAATTTTTGGTTCTTTAAGAATTGCTTCGCATCCGAATTTATTTTTAAGTTTTCTGCAAATAAGAGCAAGCTGAGTATCTCCTACACCGGATAAAAGCATTTCTCCAGTGTCGGCGTTCTTTTCTACCGTAAAGGAAATATCCTCGTCCATAAGCTTATGGAGTCCTGCAAATATCTTATCTTCGTCGCCTTTTTTAGAAGCGTAAACCGCCATAGAGTATACCGGAGCAGGTATTTCTACCGCCTTAAACGTAAGACCTGTACCTTCGCAAAGAATATCTCCGGTAGAAACGTTGTTGAGTTTAGCCACGGCACCCATGTCGCCTGCGGTTATAACGTCCGTAGGTTCTTGTTTTTTACCTTTTACGTAATAAAGAGAACTAATCTTTTCTTGGGAATTTTTACCTACGTTATTGAGAGCCATACCAAGTTTAAGTTGACCGCTCATTACCTTGACGAGATTCAATTTACCAACGAACGGATCGACTATGGTTTTGAAAACTTTAACGATAGCTGTGTCTGATTCGTTTGGCTTTACAGTCATCTTTTGACCACCGAGCGTCGTACCAGTTCTACCACCTCTGTCAACAGGACTTGGAAGCGTAGATATAATTTTATCCATAAGGTTAAGAACGCCGTGGTTTTTATAAGCGCTACCGCCGAGAACGGTTATAGTAGAACCACTGCCTATACCGATCTTTATACCCTTTTCGATTTCTTCTCCGGTAAGAGATTGCCCTTCGAGGAACTTTTCTAAAAGTTCTTCGTCGTTTTCTGCCGCTGCTTCCGATAAAGCTGTAAGAGCTTCTTCGTAATCCGCTTGAAGATGTTCTGGAATAGGAGATTCGTTGAGATCCCAATCCCTATAAATTCCGTAAGCAACCTTAACGAAACCTTTCATCTTGTCTTCGACTATGTTAGGAACGATCATCGGAGCTATCTTATTGCCGTATTTTTCTTTAATAGCATTTACGGTTTTAATAAAGCTGGAATTGTCTTTATCCAAACCGTTTATAAACAATATCGCAGGGATTTTTCTTAAAGAACAATAATCTATAGCCTTTTCTGTACCAACGGTCAAACTTCCGCCACCACCGGTAACTATTATAGCGCAATCGGCTGCGTCTAATGCGAGGTTCATTTCGCTTTCGAAATCAAAGAATCCTGGAACGTCTATTACGTTAAATTTATAATCTTTATACATGCCGTTAGCAAGCGCCAAGCTGACGGAAGATTTTTTTGCTATTTCTTCCGGATCAAAGTCCATAACGGTATTACCGTCGTCTACTCTACCTAATCTGTCAGTTGCCTGCATGTTGTATAATATAGCTTCTGCGAGAGTGGTTTTACCTTCTCCGGAGTGTCCGATAAGCGCAATATTTCTGATGTTGTCTGCTTTAATAACCATGTTGTTTTTCCTTCCTTAAATATATACTTAATAATTTCGTTTTTGGATTATTCCTCAAACGGTATCATCGTTTTTTATTATAATATAATATTAAATGGAGCGCAATACCAAAAATTCATTTTTGTGCATATTTACTTTTTTTTTGGACTATTTATACATAATTTACATAAAGGTATACGGCTTTTTGTCGTTGTTTTACAAAAATTATTAAACAAATTTTTAAAACCCCTTCTAAATAGTAAAGCCAACGATTACCAGCAATAGACATAACGATTTTA
>JAZNFL010000246.1:0-1904 GCA_045589135.1 Christensenellaceae bacterium | reverse complement strand
ACTATTTGTTTATTAATTTCGATAAAGAAAAGGGTTTTTACTGTTGCGAAAACCCTAATGGTGAAAAATTTGTAGAAATTGAGAATTTAAGCGCAGGAGATCAATTGGTTTTTGATTACTTGTGTTTTGTTTACGTCAATAAGTTTTGGTACAAATTACAAGAAGCTTATCATAATTTATATAAACACGAGCCTTATCTTATAAAAATGCCGTTGTTTGTGTTTAATTTGGTTGGATATATGGACGAAGCTATCGACGACGCTCGTTTGTTGAAAAAAGCATCGGAATTAGGCTGTCAAGTTTTCGTCTTTTTAGGTCTAGCGGAAGCATCTCGTTGGCTTTTAGACTGTCCTGACGTGCAAATTATAGATTGTCCTTCTTTAACAAAATAGCAAGGTCAAAGGTTAAGCGATTGGTAGATTACGGATTGAGAATAAAAAACGAATGCAAAAAATTGCAACTGTAATTTTAGCGTATTGCTAAATGATAAGTGTTGTTTAAGCATAACGCATGCATTAAAAAAGGTAAATATTGTAAAAATTTAAACTTTAGGAGGAAATATGGAAGAAGTAGCAAAAGGGTATCCTTACAATTTATCAAGACACGTATTTGGAGAAGATTTAGAATACGCTTGTGACGAAGAAGAACTTATTAAAGTTGTGGATGGGATTTTTTTGGAAATTAAATCTTTAAAGTCCGAAAACGACTGGATAAACAAAGAATACAGAAAGCTTATGCAGTTATCGGAAGACGACGTAGTTACGGAAGAAAACGTCGATAGATTTACCGTGACGAAAATAGCAAGTCTTAATTTTTTGACGAGAGAAGAAGTTGTAGAAGCCATTCTTACTTTATCCCAAAAAGCAATTTTGGCGGAAGAATTTTTTAAATTTAATAAAACGCAAGAACAAATTGCAAAAGAAAGACTTCTTTCGCAAGAAACCGTAAAGTCAGAAATAATTACTTTTGTCAATAGAATTAGAAATCCAAAATATTCTAAGAGATTGGCAAATCTATTAAAAAAACAAAAGAGGAGAATTAAAACAATGTCTAAGCCTATATTAGACTGTGATATTAATGGCGTTCCTATTCCAACCCAACACAACATTAATCTTGTTGAATTTATGTTAGAGTATAATTCCAGTTATAATAGCTCTAAATTGCCGGGGCTGTTGCAAAATGGTTGGCCAACCACAAAAGACGAAATAAAAGAAATAATTGACTTTGTGGATAAAGAGAACAGCACTCACGCTTCTGTCACAGGCGGAAATGGCAAAGGTAAAGATTTAATAGCGGATTATATTTGCAACAATATTCCTAATTTTAAAACAAGGCTGCAACAAGGAGATTTAGATCTTGTCGAAGAAATTGCTACACAACCAATTAAAGGTAGACAAAACTATTCTTTTGCTTCTAAATTGTGTGCTTTTACGTCTATTTACGCCTGCAAGCAAGACAACTATTTTCTTTACGACAAAATCGTATCAAATATTTTACCGTATTTTGCCGTTCAGTTTGGTGTTTGCGGTAATAGTGGTAGCAATAAAGGCAAATACATTGACAATAATAATAAATTATATTTACTATACGAAAAAAGAAACAAAGAACCAAGTTATGTCCAAAAGCTAACCAAGGAAAACGGGTATAAGTGGTATTATGAAATAATGTCAAAACTTTTGGATAACATTAATGCCCAAAATAATTCTTCTTTGACAAAAAAACAATTGGACGATTTTTTGTGGTATATATTTAAAACTCAAAGATTTACAGATGCAGCAAATCAATTTTTGCCGTAACGAAGAAAAACTGTTTGTCGTCAACGAACTATTATTTTAACTTTAAAAGAGCAGGTCAAAAGATCGGCTCTTTTTATTTTTAATACGTAAGAGAAAAAACAATAAAAC